>CAYVDR010000030.1:0-11534 GCA_964450625.1 uncultured Senegalimassilia sp. | reverse complement strand
GCACGCCAGAGCAGGTTGCAAAAGTAAAGCAAAGCCACACAGGGCGCTTCTTAGCTAAAATTTTGAAGTAGTGCGGCTGCTTTGAATTTCAACGTTGCTGAGGTATATACTTAGTGCATGAATAAAATCTCGCGCGAAAAAATTGCACTTGTCGTGTTTCTTGCTCTTGTTGTCTTTGGTCTTGGCGGCGTTATTTGGTACATGCTAGCAGGGCATTCGTGGAACGTTACAGCATCTAACATCGATGAATCGGTTGGCAGCATGGACGGCTACACTATAATTTTGTACGATGGCAATAAAACTGCTGAAGAAACGTCTTCTTCCTCCTCATCTTCTTCCTCTGCAATTGCATCTTCATCTTCCGAAGCAGCATCATCAACTTCAGCATCCAACTCGTCCGATGCTAATTCCAACGCGAAAAATTCCACTAAAACCGAAAAAGACAAGCAGCCAATCACGTTAAGCGATGCTGCTAAATCGTACGAAGAAAAAGGCGCGAGTGTGCTTGAGCTTGATGTTGCAGATGCATCGCTTTACAAGGAGGGCACAATTGTTAAGCGTGGAAACCGCCGTATTGGCATAATTTCCATCGATGTTATGCTTTCCGAAAACGCGCAAAATTTGCTGCTCAAGCCGTTTCGCGATGCTAAGGTTGACATGATTGTTTGCATAACCCCTGTTAAAACGAATATGAAAAACGTTTCGGGCGTTGATGTCACAATTTGCACCGAGGATGAAACCACATCCGTTTTAGGTGAGAACAGAAACAATAACTTTTTTGTTGGCACACCTGAAATTGGCAAAGTTGGTTCTGTGTTAATTTCGCCAAGCGGCGTTGTGTCTTCAAAAGTTATTGATAGCTTGTAAGCACCTGGCATAAAAAAACAGCCCTCAAACCTAAATTTATTTGCAACAGGTTTGAGGGCTGCTTTTGTTTTTTAAAGTGCGTAAAACGGTTATTTTCGCGATATAGCTTTCACAACGCGGCGCAGCATGCCTGGAATGCGCGCTAGCAAATTGCCCTTTTTGTTTGCGCTAACGTTTACGATGTCTTTCTTGTTGTAAACGTTAACTTTTGGCTGTTCAGTTGATGGTTCTTTTGGTTTATCTGTGGCTTTTGCATTGTGTGTGTTTGCTGTTGCATTGTTGGAGGCTGCATTTGTTTTAGCGGTTTGAGCATTTTTAACGAGTTCATTAGTGTTAGTAGCAACGTTTGCATTTTCAGCAGGGGTGCTGTTTGCTTGTGCAAATTTGCGAGCAATGCTTGCAACGCCTTCGTTTTCGCGTGCCTCTTCACGACGCTTACGTGCTTGTTTAATAAGCCAATTTTGCGAATCAAATGCAGGTATTTCAGGAATTGTGCGGCTGTCGGGCAGCGTGTATGTGCCATCTGGCTTAAGCTCGCGAAGTTTTTCGGTGTCGGCATAGCACGTGTCCAGGTAATTTAGCACTTCTTCGCGCAGCTTAGGGTTTGTAATGGGCCATGCAATTTCAACACGCTTTTCCATGTTGCGAGTCATTAAGTCGGCACTTGAAAGGTAAACTGTTGCATTTTTGCGCGTGCCAAAACCGTAAATGCGGCTGTGCTCTAAAAGCCTGCCAACAATAGACACAACTTTAATGTTTTCAGTGTAGCCTGAAAGCCCTGGCACAATGCATGAAATGCCGCGAACGAGCAGCGTTACTGGCACTCCTGCGCAACTGGCTTCGGCCAGCTTAATAATAATGTCCTTGTCGGTTATGCTGTTAGTTTTAAAGAACAGCCCGCATTCTTTGCCCGCTTTTGCAAGCTCAATTTGCTTGTCAATGTTTGCAATAATGTTTGGCTTAATTTGTAGTGGGGCAACCCAAAGTGTATCGTAATTGTCAGACGCATTTTCAAGCTGCATGTTGCGGAAAAATTCCGTTGCATCCCTGCCAATCGCTTTGCTGGTTGTAATGAAGCTGAAGTCGGTGTATAGCTTTGCAGTTTTTTCGTTGTAGTTGCCTGTGCCAAGTTGGGTGATGTATTCAATGCCGTTTGATGTTTGGCGCGTTATGCAGCAAATTTTGCTGTGTACCTTGAAATCCCTAAAGCCATAAATTACATTGCAACCCGCCTCTTCAAAGCGCTGCGACCATTCAATGTTGTTGGATTCATCAAAGCGCGCACGAAGCTCAAACAGTGCTGTTACCTGTTTGCCAGCATCTGCTGCAGCAATTAGCGCCTCTGCCAAATTTGACTGGCTTGCCAGGCGGTATAGCGTTATTTTTATAGACACAACCTCCGGGTCACGTACAGCTTCACGAAGCAATTGCACGAAGGGGTCCATGCTTTCGTAAGGGTAGGAAAGCAGCACTTCGCGTTGTTTAACTTGCTCCATAATTGGCTGTTTGTAATCAAGGCATGCAGGCCACTGCGGGCTAAACGGCACAGGCGTTAACCTGTGGCGTTGCTCTTTTGACACCATGGAAGCAAGAGCCCACGTAAAGCTTAAATCAAGGGGCACGCTTGTAACGTAGGTTTGGTGCTCCTTTAGCTTCAGGCGCTTTAGAATTACCTTTTGCAAAACACTTGAAAGCGGTGTTTCCGATTCCAAGCGCACAGGCGCAAGCCGCCCACGCTTCTTTAGAATGCGCTTCATGTGTTCGCGGTAATCCTCTTCCGATGTGTCAGTGCCTTCCGTTGCATCTAAGTCGGCATTGCGCGTAACACAAATAACGTTTGTGTGCTTAACTTTGTACATGCTAAACACCTGCTTTGCAACCATTTCAATGGCGTGCTCAAGCAATATGAACTGAAAGCCTTCGCCTGGCAGTTTAATTACGCGCTTGCATTGGTGTGGCATTGGCAAAATGCCCACAGTAACGCCTTTTGCGCCAAGGTTTTCGCTTACTTTATGCGAGTGCTTGTTTGTGGCAGCTTTTATGACTTTGTCAGCTTTTTTAGGCTTTGCACCTTTAGCGTTTAACTCTTCATCCAAACGCACTATCACATAAAGTGCACCGTTTTCAAGGTGCGGGAAAGGGTGGCGCGAATTTATGATTTGTGGGGAAAGGAAAGGCATTACATTTGCGGCAATGTGGTCTTTTAAAAATTGGCGCTGCGTTTCGTTTAAATCCTTCGGGCGCAAGTGGCAAACGCCTTCTTTAGCTAAAAGCGCGCGAACGTTTTCATAAGTTTTTTCTTGCATGGGGTAAAGTTCATGGCAGCGCTTATGAATTGCAAGAATTTGCTCGGCTGGCGTCATACCCGATTTTGAATCAATAATTTGCTTTTTTAAAAGCGAAAGGTCGGTTAAGCTGCCAACGCGCACCATGAAGAATTCTTGCAAGTTTGACCAAAAAATGCTAATGAAATTTAAGCGCTCGAGCAATGGCACATTTGGGTCACAGCCTTGGTCGAGCACACGTTGGTTAAACGTAAGCCACGAAAGCTCGCGGTTTTGCATGTATGGCGCACATTTGCGTTTTTTTATTTTTACTTCGTCTTGTTTCATGTTTAAACCTCCAAATTTGCTGCGTGTTATTCTAGCATGTCTTGTTTACAAATGTGAATAATAATCAAATATATTTCTGACCCTTTTACCTGCGAAAACAGCATAAGTCATATAAATAATATGATGCTTAAATAATTGAAAACAAACTATATTTCACCTTAAAATTTCATAAACGCTTTATTAAGCCAAGCTTAAAAATGCGCATAACATTTCAAAAAAGTTAAAGCGCTGCGCCGAAGTGTTTGGCAAAGGGGGGCTTGATATAGAGAACGGTCGCACGCTTTAAGTTTTTAGTAAACATCTTTTTAAACGAAAGGATAAGGTGAATTCATGGCAAAGCTAACTATGACACGCAGAAGCTTCATTGCTGCCGCTGCAGCCACTTCTGCCGCAGTTGCGCTTAGCTCAAACATTACAGCGCCAATGAAAGCCCTTGCCGAAACATCCAACACATCCACTGGCCAAGTAAAGCACGTGCGCACATGCTGCCGTGCTTGCGGTAAAGTTGAATGCGGCGTTTGGGTAACTGTTATTGATGGCAAAGCTGTAAAAGTTGAGGGCGACGAAAGCGCACCACAAAGTCGTGGACACTGCTGCGCTAAATCGCAGTCGTCCATGCAAGCAGCCTACCACCCAGACCGTTTGCGCTACCCAGTTAAGCGCACGAACCCTAAAGGTGTGGAAGACCCAGGTTGGGTTCGCATCACGCTCGACGAGGCATTTGAACTTGTGGGCAAAGGCTTGGGCGAATGTGTTGACAAATATGGTGGACAATCCATCATGGTTATGTGCGGCACATCTCGCGTTTGGTCTCTTGGGCCTTACCAAGGCATGAAACAGTTGTTTGGCACTCCAAACGCTCACTTGGCATACCAGGTATGCAAAGGGCCTCGCCACTGGGGCGGCATTATGACCGATGAGATGGGCAGCCCTTGGATGGAAGTTGAAGCAGAGCCTAAGGTTTATTTACAGTGGGGTACTGCTGTTGAGTATTCAAACTACGACACAACGAACCGTACCATTTCAGACGTTCGTGCTCACGCTGACTACCACATTGTTGTTGACCCTCGCATGACTCCAATTTCTAAAGAAGCTGACTGCTGGCTAAACATTCGCCCTTCAACGGACGGTGCTTTAGGTCTTGGCATGATCAACTGGATTATCGAAAACGAAGCATACGACGACACAATGGTTCGCCGTTGGTCTAATGCAACGTTTTTGTTCTGCGACGACAAACCATGGCTTACAACTGCACGCCGTTGGGAAGGCAATGGCGGCGTTGACATGCGCACAAAGCTTATTACAGAAGCTGACGTTAAAGAAGGCGGCAGTGTTCACCGCTTCATGGTTTGGGACGAAAACAACCAACGCTTAACTTGGTGGGATTCACAGGTGTGCAAGTGGGAAGGTGAAACTTCCAAAATCCCAACATCTGGTAGCTTTATTCAACACCCTCTAACAGGGCTTATTGCCGATGGTTGGTTGCCAGACGAATCCACTTGGGCAGACCCAGCCGATTCCAAGTATGACAAATACTGGGATGCTGGCAACGAAAAGGGTGCTACAACAAACCCTAAAGGCTTGCCAAAGAAGCCTGCGCTATTCCCTGGTGAAATTGAAGTTGAACTTATTGACGGCAAAAAATACAAATGCCGCACAGTGTGGGATGGCTTCCACGACTTAACAAGCGAATACTCACCTGAAAAGGTTACAGAGGTTACAGGCGTTGAGTGGAGCAAAGTTGAAACCGCACTTAAGCACTACACCACACGCATTGACCCACGTCATGGCAATGGTGGTGTTCACTTCCAGCTTGCAACAGACCAAAACGGCAACTCAATTCAAAACTGCCGCTGCTTGCAAATTCTTTCCTGCATTACAGGCAACTCCGACGAGCCTGCTGGCAACCGTGGTTCTTGCAAGAGCCAATTCGACGGCAACCCAGGGCGTTCAAACATGCAGAAGTCTTCTGAAATTGCAGAAGAAAAGCGCATAACATGGGATGGTCGTGACTACACGCTTGACCAAGTTGCTAAATACATGCAAGACTTCGTGCAATACTTAATTGACGAGAAATCGCCTTTGGCAGAACGCTACGACAACAAAGTGCCAAGCGACGAAGAAGCCATTGTTATTGCAAAGCGCATGGGTGGTGCAATGTACAACTCGAAGTACTATCCAAACCCAAGTTCAATCTTTACGCGCCAAGCTGCAATGGTAGACGCCGACCGCTTCCCACTAAACCGTTTCTGGGCACGTTGGTGCGACGCAAACACAGCATGGGATGCTTGCTTGCAAGACCCAGACTGGTCAAAGGCACAAGTAATGAAAGACGTGCTGCATAACGAGCCATTCGATATGCATGTGAAACCAACGCTTTACGCAATTCACGGTGGCGTTTGCCAATCGGGCGACGTTATGAACATGGCCAACACAGTGCGTGCTTGGAACGCTATGGCACAGATGGACTTCTTCACAGAAATTAACCTGTGGTTCATGCCAACAAACGGCAACGCAGACGTTATTTTCCCATGCCAGCACTGGATGGAGCTCGACTCCACACGCGTTTCCCAAGGCGCAGGCGGCATGTTTGGTTGCTGCTGCCAGGCAATTGAGCCTCCAGGAGACACTATCTTTGACCCTGACTGGAACTGCGCTATGTATCGCGCTATGGGTGTGCCTTGGAACACTAAAGATTTGAAGGCTGACCCAAGCAAGGAAGACTACATCCTAAAACCAAAAGTTTCCAGCCAATCAAACATTGATAAGTGGACAAAGCAGCTAGGCGATGAATACACCAACGCCATTAACGGCAAGGCAAGTTATTTGTGGCCAGATCACGCCCGCATTCTAAAAGACAATGTGGACGCATGGAAAACTGCTAAGTTCCCCGATGGGCCAACTTGGGCACAGGCAAAAGAGTGGTTTACCGAGCATGGCTGGATGGACTGCCGCGAGTGGCACCCAGAGCGCTGGGGCACGTTCCGCCGTCACGAGATGGGCTGGAGACGCCAGCAAGGCGGCTTTAACTTGTTCCCACTTGTTGACTTAAAGCCAGGCTTTACAACAGCTTCTTCATTGATTGAAATTTGGTCAATCACATGCGAGGCATACATTTGCAACGAAGGCGACAAAGGCACAATGTATGACGGTAAAGAGTTCAAGCAAAACGGCTTTAAGAACGATGCACGTTGGGCTCACACCGACATCAAAGCATTCTCAGGCGATGACGACCGCTTCCCAATTTATCGTGAAGCAACTGACAGCCCTGTTAACATGCCTGAGCTTTACCAAGCAAGCAAAATTGACCAAGTCTCCGACGACTACTTCCAAAACCAATGGTACAAAGACGCCATTAAGAAGTACCCGAACAACGTGTTCTTGCAAACAACAGGCTCACGTCAGCCGGTGTACTTCCACTCCGAGCACAGGCAGCTGCCTTGGTGCCGCGAGCTTTGGCCAGTTCCTCGTGTTGAAATCAACCCAGAGGAAGCAAAGCGCATAGGCGTTGAGCAGGGCGATTGGGTTTGGATTGAAAGCCCATGGGGTCGCATTCGTGAGGTTGTTGACCTTTACTACGCAGTTAAAGCAACAACAACAGGCGGCACATTTGCAAACAACCTGCCTGTTTCAAACGCAAACCACCAGTGGTGGTTCCCAGAGTTTGAGTACGCATCACACGGCTTTGAACTTGTTGGCGTTAACTGCTTGAACAACCCTTATGGTCAAGATACAGTTGGTGGCTGCCACACAATGCGTGGTTACCCTGTTGTAATTTACAAGGCAACAGCCGAGAACAGTCCATTTAACAACCCTGTTCCTTGCAACCCTTACACTGGTGAAGAGTGCATCCACGATGCATCTGACAAACGTTTGCGCCAGTGGATGACTAAAGGCATGCGCAAGCGCGTTAGTGGCGAGCCTGACGTTGAGCCTTGGTCGCACAGTGGCACTGGGAGTGTGATTTAATATGACTAAGTATGCAATTATTACCGACTTAAACCGCTGCACTGGCTGTTTAGCTTGCTCAACAGCTTGCAAAACTATTAACGGTGTGCAGGCAGGCGACTTCTGGATCAAAACGCTTCGCATAGGGCCATTTCCAATTACTGGCAAAAGCGGGCACTGGCCAGATGTAACAATGTACTTCTTGCCAATTCAGTGCCAGCACTGCGAGCACCCGAAATGCGTGGACGTTTGCCCAACGCAAGCAAGCCACGTTGTTGAGGACGGCACTGTGCAAATTGACAAGCAGAAGTGCATTGGTTGTCAGTTCTGCGCTATGGCATGCCCTTATGGTGTGCGTTACCTTAACGAGGAAGAGCGCGTTGTTGAGAAGTGCACGCTTTGCGAGCAACGTACAGCGCAAGGCGAGCTTCCACAGTGTGTTGCACAATGCGGTTCGCGTGCACGCTTCTTTGGCGACCTTGAAAAAGGCATCGACACATTTGAAGCCCCTGCTCCAACGCATGACAAGGCAACATCCTACGAGAACATGATTCACAACCGTACTACATTAAAAGAGTGGGCAGAACCCTACACGCAAAGCGATGTACACCACCTAACCGATGTTGGGAACAACCCACGTGTTTGTTACTTACTTCGCAACCGCGAATGGCAAGGAAAGGAGTAAAAAATGGAACTGCAATGGCCACTTATTCTTTTTACAACCTTTGCGGCATGGTGCGTTGGCGTTTTTGGAACTCAAAGCGTGCTAGCGCTTAAAGGCGAAGGCAAGAAAAGTCAATTTATCTGCTGGGTTATTTCAGCTGTCCTGTTAGTAGTTGCTGGCATAAGCGTGTTTATGCACCTCGAGCATTGGGAGCGCATTTTCAACGGCTTTGGTCACATTACATCAGGCATTACACAAGAGCTCATCGCAATTGTTGTGCTTGCTATTATCGCTATCATTTACCTGCTGTTCTTGCGCAGAAGTGAAGACGGCGGCAGTGTGCCAGCATGGGTTGCGTGTGCTGCAATAGCAATATGCGTAATTTTCGATGTTGTTATGGCTCACTCCTACATGATGGACTCACGCCCTGCATGGAACAACATTGTTGAAATTCTTTCAATCATTGGTGCTTCATGCGTGCTTGGCCCTGCTACTGTTGCAATTGTGGAACACGTTAAAGCAGGCGAAGGTAACGTTGGCAAGATGTGCGTTCAAGCAAACTTCGCTGGTTCCATTATTGCTGCTGTTACATCCATTGGCTACATCATTACAATGGCAGCATGTAACGGTCAGTTCACAAAGATTGACTACTACATCGACCCAGTTCAGCCTACAAAAGGCATGGTAGACTTAGCAGCAATTTCGCCATTTGGCGCAACAAGCATGCCGCTAACAATTGTTACCATTCTGTGCGCACTAATTCCAATTGCATGTGTGTACATGGGCAAGAAAACCAAAAACTGGAAGTTGTGGGGCGGCGTTGGCTTGGTAGTAGGCTTCGTGTGTGCAATTTGCTTGCGCGTTGTGTTCTACCAGATGGGCGCTTCGGTTTATGCACTCTACAGCCTGTAGAAGCTAAAGCCTACAAAGCGGCAAGTAAGCTTGTCTTAACCCTACATTTACCGCATTAACAAAACCCTCAGCTGCACTAAGTTGTAGCTGGGGGTTTTTAGTTGGCATTTGGGAGCGCTTGCATTTAAAAATTTGCAGCAGTGAATGGTTCTAAAGTTTTGAAGCAATAACTCTTGTTGGCTGCACGTATAATTGACTTAAAAACCCTTTGCTAGCTGAAGTCTTGACCCTTACTTCCTCTTAATTTATACTCGCAAATGCCATGTGAAAATTAGCCCTTTGACTTGGGTGAATAATTTATACAGGTGCTAAATTTATCTATTAACAATAACGAGAAAGGCATGTTATGAAACGAATTCTAAATCAAGCGGGTGTATGTGAATTCAGCAGTGGCAAAAAACTTATTTTTGCGCTTGCAGCATTTGTGTTTGCAATGCTGTTTGCACTGGCGTGCATAAGCACAGCGTACGCAGAAAAAACCCCAGAAAATGACCCAACTGGCATTCAACCTAGCATCACTCGCCTTGCAGGTGATGATGCTGCGGGCACTGCAGCTGAAATTGCAAACCAAATGTATGCACAAGGCAGCAAAAGCGACTGGGTTATAGTTGCACGTGACGACGACTTTGCAGATGCAATGTCTGCCACAGGCTTGGCAGGGGCTTTGGATGCACCTATCATTTTGGCTGACAGGCAAAATGGTTTAAGCGATGAAGCTAAAGAAACAATACAAGCAATAGGGGCAAGTCATGCATACATTATTGGAGGCACAGGCGCCATTCCAGCTGACATTGAATCTGAGCTCAAAGCAATAGATGTCGAACCTGCACAACAGCGCATCTTTGGCGATAACTATTGGGAGACATCTGTTAAGTGTGCTCAAAAAATTAAGGAGACAGACGAAAGCAATGAAGTAGAACCTTCAAGCGATGTAATTGTTGCTATGGGAATTAACTTCCAAGATGCGCTTTCAATTTCTTCTCTAGCCTACAAATACCACATGCCAATCTTTTTGCAAACAGACGGCACTACACGCCCTGGTGTTGAGGGTGCGCAGGGGCGTGTCCTTGCTGACTCTGCAATTGCTTCTATAACCTATACGCTTGGCTCAACAGGCAAAATCTATGTTCCAGGCGGAACAGGGGCAGTTGCAAAAGAAACAGTCGAGGATGTGTTTAGCGGCAAAGAAGTCATTCGCATGTTTGGCGAAGATGGCTATGAAACATCCAATGAAATTGCAACGTATCTTACAAGTGAAGCATCTGGCAACTTGCTAGATGCAAGTTATGTGTGCGTGGCAAATGGCGCTGAAGCCCCAAAGGGCACAGATGCGCTGGCAGGAGCAGCGCTTGCAGGCAAAAACGGTGGTGTCATTTTGCTGGCAAACAAAAACGAGGGGTGTGGCGCTGTTAGCACAAAAACCCTAGAAGGTTCATACACCAAAACCACAACGAATGCTGATGGCAGCCAAACATCAGAAACTGTTATGGCACTTTTGACCGACAACGCAGCAGCAATTAAGCAGGTTAATGTTTTAGGTGGCACGTATGTTATGCCTAGCACCGTAATTGACATTGCAAAACGTACCCTGTGGAACTGGAAGAAAGTAACATTTGAGTCAAATGGGGGCAACTCAGTTAGCACGCAAGTTGTATGGAAAAACACGCATGCAACAAAACCTGAAGACCCAAAAAAGGTTGGCAGTGCTCTTGAGGGCTGGTATAAAGATGCTCAGTTAACGCAACAATTTAACTTTGAAACCGATGTTGTTAAAACCCCAATTACACTGTATGCAAAGTGGGCACAAACAACTAAGACTGACGCAGACGGCAAAGCTACGGTAACCGATGCAGACGGCACAACGTTTGAAATTGCTGTTTACGACACAGCAGCAAATGCAATTGTAAATGCAGATGCGTTCATCAATTCAGAAGGTTGGGTTGTTGTAAACCTGCCTGTTGGTGCAGAGGGCAAAGATATTGTTGTTACTGTAGAAGATGCTGCAGATGCGCCAGTTAGCGACAAAACAGTGTCTGTAAACACTAATGCTGGCAAAAGCATCAACTTTGGCAAAACAAACATTGATGGCCAATACACCTCTTGGACCACAAACACCGCAACCACAGACTCTGACGGCAAAGCTTACCCCACAAACCCACAAACGGGTGGCATTCAGCCTGTGCTTGTAGCAGACACCAACAATTCAGCTAGCTTAGTTCAAGGTGCTACAGTTACCATAGACGAGAATGGCACAACATATGTCACACTCCCAAAAGGCTATGACATTGCAGATGTTGTTGTTACGGTATACGAAGAAGATGACGCAACAGGAAAATCAAGCGTTAATGTTAACGTTATGAAGAGCACAGGACAGGTGCGCAATAGCGGCAAGACAGATGATAATGGCGTGTTTAAGGCACAAGCTTCAGTAGCATCAACCGACAAAGACGGCAAAGCTACAGTAGAAGGTGATGATGGTGAAACTTACAATGTGCTAATTGAAGATGACAGCACGCCAACGCCTGCGCCAA
>CAYVDR010000029.1:0-11568 GCA_964450625.1 uncultured Senegalimassilia sp. | reverse complement strand
GGGCTTGATTGGTCTGTCAATGTTACACAAACCGACACGCTCATTTACAACATTGAAAAGCGCCAAAAACTTAAACTTGCAAGCGAAGCTGGGTTAACGCCTTCTGAAGCTTTAGCAGAAAGCGTAAAAATCAAAAACAAAGTTGAAAGGCAGCTAGAATTCCCCAACATTATGTATGGGCTTCGCCAATACGATACTTTTGCCCCCGTTGATAAAGTAACGCTAGCAAGGGATTGCGATATTGATTTAGACGACTACGCCGTTTTTAATAATACTGTAATCGCCCTTGGAAATTCAAACTTGTTTTTAGCCCTTGTCAATCCAAAAGACGACTGGATAACTAGGTTGCATATAAAAGTTATTCCAATTTCATTTTCTTTTGGCAACTTTTTTTTCACCGAATATAAAACATTTGATAGAGGTTTCACAATAGCCAGCAACACTTTTGCTGGAGCAAATAAATGGTGGCTGTTCAACCAAAACAAAATTGGTCTAAAAAATTTAGAGGATTACTACAACAATGAAATGGCAGAAGCACACCGCACCAACGTACACATTCTAGCAAGCAAACAGGCAACATCTGTTAAAGCAGGCAGAGATTTTTACACATTCCAAAAATTGGCCGGGCTAAAAAAGTTAGAAAACTGAACACACTACAAACTAGCCTTCCTGCATGCTTCGACAAATTCGAGAGATATCGCACGCCGCACATTCATTGATGTCCGAATAGATTGCGAAATCTAGTGAGTGTTTACACTGTTTCTGTCCAACATTACAATCATCAACACCTGTTTCTTTGATTATGTTACTCTCAACCAGCCTAATGTCTTCAGCTTCGCAAGTAGTTGCTTTTTTATTATTTGACTTTGCCTTATTAAAAAGCGCAGCAAACACGCTAGGGTACTGTCTTGCACATTTCATAGCAAACTTGCGGAATATACGCCGCGTTGGGAAATAACCAAACCCAGCGGATTCATTAAAAGCTTTCTTGGCTGCAACAAATTCATTTTCGGTCAGTAAAAGCGGCTGATTATCGCACTGTTCTTGCGCGGGATTAATAGTTTGGCCAGGCACACAACTGATTGCATGAACATTTGGTAGCCTATACGAGTAGATACTGTCATATTTGAAAAATTTGTTTCCAAAGGAATTGCTAATAAACATTTCACAAACTTCATTGGAAAGTGTAACCGTGGCCCTCTTTTTTACCCAGGGGTAATAGGAATGAAGAGCATCCATATGTATATCCCAATTTCTTTTTGTTGCCTCGTTAATAAACCTGCCTTTTGCGTCCCAAAATGTTTCTATGAAAATACCTTCGGAATTTTCATGAGGAAGAAACGCACAGCCCTCGTTTTCTAAAAGGTTGAGTGTTTTATAAAGATCTGATTGATTCCCCTTAAGCAGCGTTGCTTGTATGTGAATGGATTGAATTATGCTACTGGCATAAAGTTTGCCCAACTTTTCAATAAGCTTATAAAACTTTGCTCTAACATCTTCGTTATCAAGTTGCCCTTGAAAAAATTCGCCTCCAGTAATAAAAACATTATAAATTTTATTTGCTTCAAGCCCATCTAAAGCACTTAAGGCATTTTCTAGCCTTTTCAATTGCGCAGAGGAGTTTGTCTGCTTTTCCCGCTCACTTAAGTGGCAAAATAAACAACTGTTGTTGCATGCTTTCCAGAGTTCAAGCTTAAGCAAAGTGGAATGTGCATTTGACTGTATACTATGTTCCTGCTCTCTTTTTTGTTCGCTTTTTAGCGCTTCCCCGGACGCACAAGTACCCTTACTGTATTCTACAAGCGACTTTATTTTACGCTTTAGCCCACTAAATTGAATTTGAACCAGCTCACGATCGGCATCATCATTATCCTGCACATGAACAATGGCTTTTTCACCATCTGCGCTATTTGGGGAATTGTTTGTGGTGTTAGGTTCAGTAAACATACACCAGCCATGAATAATGTTGTCATAGTTTGGAAGCTTTAAAACAGCTTCCCCATCCTCAAGCATATAACTTGCACACCTTGTAAACAGAAACTTCCCATAAGGTGTTGAAACGGGCACACGAATGTCTTCCTGAATGTTTATTTGTTCATTATTGCTATCAACAAGAGCAATTGACCAGTCAGCATCATCTAAAAGAATTGCCTTCCCATTATAAATTGCATAGTCATAGTAATTATTCAAACATATACGAGTAAGCTTGAGCTTACTTACATTAGCAAACATGCTATTAGCCTCTTTTAACTGTGCAAGAATGTCTTCAAAGCCGAGCATTTGTTCAACTTTGTCAAGCAATTCGCCATTTGAAACCAGCAGGTCTTCAAACTTCCAACTATTCTCTGTTACAACTTTAAGTTTTTGCCTTTGCTCTAAATCATAGATTTTTCCATTTTTCTCAAAAGAAATGACCTTCCAGTAAATTCCCAGTTCATTGTAAACAAGTGCAAGGTTTTTGCGAATTTCTGAGAAAAATGGGAAATTTGAATCGTTTTGGTTCTCATAGAATTTGTAAAAATAATCGTCGCTTTCAATAACAACCTGGTTTGCATAGCTTTGCCATTTAACCAAATTTTTAGGCTGCTTTCCCTTGGCTATATCTTCTTCAGAATAGTTATCCTCCAACAAAGAGATAGTATTAAATGCATTGCTAATAGAGGGGTTTTTAATTATTGCATCTAAATTTTGTTGATCAGCCATTTTATTAACCTTCCCAAACAATTTCAGTTTTGCTTTTAAGAGTGTCTGCAATGTTGTCAAGCCGAAAGCTCTTCAAAAGTTCTTGCGGGTCTGCAGGCTCGTCAGTGTCAATAAGCCCAGCTGTGTATGCAATGTGGCCGATAACGCCAGCAGGTGTTTTGTGTCGGGCGAGCATTTCATCAAGCGAGGCGGATGCATTGCGCTTTGCAAGGCGTGTTTTGTTTGTATCAACAAACAATGGAATGTGCAGGTAGGCTGGCCTTTTTAAGCCAAGCAATTGTTGCAAGTGAATTTGCCTAGGCGTTGAACTTATTAAGTCAACGCCACGCACAACTTGTGTTACACCTTGCGCAGCGTCGTCCACCACGCAAGCAAGCTGGTAGGCAAATGCGCCATCGGCACGGCGCACAATGAAGTCCCCACATTCGGTTTCAAGGTTTTGCGAACAGCTGCCTTGCAGTAAATCATGGAATGCTACAGTTTTGCTTGGCACGTGCAGGCGCAGTGCGTGCTGCTTGTTTGCTGCTAGCTTTTCTTCACGCTGCACTTGGCTTAAGTTGTAGCAAGTGCCCATGTAAACATTGGCTTGCGCACCATGTGGCGCACTGGCTGCGCGCAAGCTTGCACGTGAGCAAAAGCAAGGGTACACGCACGATTTTTGTTTAAGCACTTCAAGTGCCTGTGCGTAAGCTTCATTTCTGTTGTGTTGAAACATTGGCCGCCCATCCCACTCAAGCCCAAGCAACTCTAAGTCACGCTGAATTTGCACAGCAAATTCAGGCTTGCTGCGCTGTGTGTCAATGTCTTCAATGCGAAGCACAATTTTGCCACCGCACGCTTTTGCACACAGCCACGCCATAAGGTAGGCAAAAATGTTGCCTGCATGCATGCGCCCTGTGGGCGACGGTGCAAAGCGCCCAACAACGTTTTTGCTGCCTGGTGCTGCTGTTTTTAAAGTGTCTGGTTTGTTATTTGCGGTTGTCTTCAACGTGTTTCGTTTTGCCAGCACTTCGTGCAATGCCACCAGGTTCAACAAGCTTCACGTTCACCGAAACAAGCAAAACGCTTTTTAGAGCATGCTCAATTTTCTTTCTGAACGCATCCATTTCGGCAAACGAATCACTGAACGCTTCGGGCTTTAACTCAACGTTTACACACATGTTGTCAAGGCCAGCTTTATTGTCAACCACAATGCGGTAGTGCGGCGTTAAGCCCTCGATGGTTGACAGCACATCTTCAACCTGGCTTGGGAACACATTCGTGCCACGGATGATTAACATGTCATCCGAGCGGCTGCGAACTTTTTGCATGCGTGCCGTTGTGCGCCCGCACTTGCACTTATCAACAACAACACGTGTTAAGTCGTGCGTGCGGTAGCGAAGCAGCGGAATTGCTTGCTTGTCAAGCGGCGTTAGCACAAGCTCACCCACCTCGCCTGCGGGCACAGCCTCGCCCGTTTTTGGGTCAACAACTTCCCACAAGAAATGGTCTTCGGCAATGTGTTGCATGTCACGGCTTGCCAAGCACTCGCCTGAAACACCTGGCCCCATGACTTCTGTAAGGCCATAGTTGTCGGTGCAAACAATGTGCATGCGGCTTTCAATTTCAGCCTTTAAGCCAGGAGGGCAAGGCTCACCACCAAAAAGCCCCACACGAAGCGTTGACCGCTCCCAGTCAAGCCCCATTTTTTCGCCAACTTCGCAAATGTGCATAGCATAAGACGGCGTGGCAACCAAAACCGTTGTGCCATAATCTTCAATCATTTGAATTTGACGCTCGGTGTTGCCCGAACCTGCGGGAATCATCATGCAGCCTAGGCGTTGCAAGCCGTAGTGCAAGCCAAAGCCGCCCGTGAACATGCCGTAGCCAAACGCCATTTGCACACGGTCGGCGGCAACAACACCAGCCATTTGTACAAGGCGCGCGATGCATTCTGCCCACACGTCCATGTCATGTTTTGTGTAGCCCACAACAATGGGCTTTCCCGTTGTGCCAGATGATGCATGAAGCTCAAGCACCTCGTTTAAAGGCGTTGCAAAAAGCCCATACGGAAACGTTTCACGCAAGGCATTTTTGTCGGTAAACGGCAACTTGCGCACATCGTCAAGTGTCTGAATAGACTCAGGCGTTATGTTTGCTGCTTTCATTTTGTCGCGGTAATATTCAACGTTTTCGTAAACCCACTGCACTTGTGCTATTAATTTCTCCAGCTGAATTGCACGAATGCGCTGGCGTGTTGTGCATTCAATTTCGGGCTGCAAAATTGGTAAGCCCTCGAATTGCCCCGCTTCAGCAGCTTTTAGCGCTGCACCTTTTTTTGTAATGTCTACCATTGAATTTACCCGCTTCACGTTTAAAACTGTACTCTTATTAAAATTGTTCTTAGGAAAAATCGCTTTGACTTAAAAGCGAAACTCCACTTTTTTCAAGTACTTCTTTTGCTTTCGTTTCATTAGATGTTCGAATGCAAATGTATGTTGAAATTAGGGAATAGCTGTACTGCACGTTTATGTTGTTTTCTGCCAAAACTTTTATGACGTGTTCAAGCGCGCCTGGTGTGTCGGCAAGTTTCATGCACAACACATCTGTTGTTGTTGCAGCAAAGCCAAGGTTTGACAAAACGTCAAGCGCAACAGAGGGCTTGTCAACCACAAAGCGCACAATGCCATAGTCGCCTGTGTCGGAGGCACTAAAGCCACGCACGCTAACATTGTTTTCTGCAAATGCATTAAGCACACGCAGCAAATGCCCCGGCTTGCTTTGAACAAAAACGCTAATTTGTTTAACACACATAATTTAAGCCCCTTTCGCAAAATTAAACCCTGCATGAAATGCAGCAATGTTTGCATCCACTGTTTTTGGTGGAACACGCTTTGTAATTACTTCTTCCCAAGCCGCACAACTGAAGTCAAACTGCGTTGCAAGCGCACCAAGCAAAACAACGTTCATTGATTTTGCAGTAGCAACGCTTTGCGCAAGCGCCCTGGCAGGGACTACAACAGCGCCAACATCTTTTAGTTGTTCGTCAATGTTGCTTAACATTTTTTGCTTGCCTAAAAGTACAGGCAGCGGCTTTATGCTCTCGTCGGCTACAAAAAGCTTGCCACCTGGCGCCACATATGGCAGGTTGCGAAGTGCTTCCGTTTTTTCAAACGCCACAACAGAGTTTGCGCAACCCTTGCTTGCAACCATGGATGCCACGCCAGCTTGCCCAAAGCGCACAACGGTGTTCACCGCACCGCCACGCTGCGACATGCCGTGAATTTCTGACACCTTGGCGCAATAGCCGCTTTGAAGCGCACACTTGGCAAGCAAATCGGCAGCAAGAATTGTGCCTTGCCCGCCAACGCCGCAAAGAACAACGGTTTGTGTATTTGTATCAGTCATGTTATTCACCTGCTTTCTTGACGTGAACAATAGCGCACGCTGGGCAATATTGCTCGCATTGCCCGCAGCCAATGCACATGCCAGCATCTATGCAAGCCTCGCTGGAGCCTTCAACTTTGCCGATTGCAGGGCAGCCAAGCGAGATGCAAACGCCACACGCACTGCATGACATTTCATTAACTTTGTAGGGGGTTTTGCGCACACGTTCAAGCAGCACGCACGGGCTTTTGAACACAATGACTGAAAGCTCATCTGTTTTGGAAGTTGCGTCCTTCAGTGCACGGCGCACTTCGCTGGCACGGTTTGGGTTAGTGGTTTTAACGTCCTCAACGCCAATGGCGCGAATTACGCCTTCTAAGTCAAGTTCATGGCTTGGACGGTTTTGCAGTGTTTGGCCGTTGAAGGGGTTTCCTTGCCTGCCAGTCATTGCTGTTGTGCGGTTGTCCAGCACGCAAATTGTGCCAGCACCTTTGTTGTAAACCGTGCTAATTAATGATGACAAACCCGAGTGCCCAAATGTTGAGTCGCCAATAACAGCAACAACTGGCCGATGCTGCTTTTTGCCTAAGGCAAGCTCAAAGCCGTGCGACATTGAAACGGAAGCCCCCATGCACACGCATGTGTCCATTGCCCCAAGTGGTGGCAGTGCACCAAGCGTGTAGCAGCCAATGTCGCCAGTAACAATTGCATGCAAGCGCTTTAGCTCGCGAAACACCAAGCGGTGTGGGCAGCCTGCACAAAGCGATGGCGGGCGTGTTGGCAAGCCTTCGGGTGCTTGCAAGTTTTTTGGGTTTGCTTCGCCAAATGCAGCACGAATGGCGCCTGGGTCAAGCTCGCCTGCATGTGGCAGAGCGTTAGGGGTGTCGCTTACCTGAATGCCAAGTGCGCTAACGGCATCTGTTAAATAACTTGACGCTTCCTCAATTACATATAAGGCATCAACGCTGTCTGCAAACTTTTGCAGTGCATTTTTTGGAAGCGGGTACGTGCAGCCAAGCTTAAACACCGAAGCATTTGGCATGGCTTCAACAACGTGTTGGTAGGCAGCACCTGCACACACAATGCCAATGTTCGTTCCCTTTAGCTCTGCTTTGTTGTACTTACAAGTTTCAGCCCAAGCTTTAAGTTCTTCAATGCGCTTTAGTTGCACTTCACGGCGTGGCTTTGCAAATGCTGGCATCATGACCCATTTGGCGGGGTTGCTTTTGTATTCTTTTTGTTCAAAGTTGCACCGTTGCCCCACCTCAACAGGGGTTTTTGTGTGTGACACACGCACAGAAGAGCGAATGATAACTGGCACATCGAATTTTTCCGAAAGCTCGAAGCCGTCACGTGTAAACTGCAATGCTTCGGCAGAAGATGCTGGGTCAAGCATTGGGATGTGCGCAGCTTGTGCATAGTAGTGTGAGTCTTGTTCGTTTTGCGACGAATACATGCCAGGGTCGTCGGCTGCAAGCACAACAAAGCCACCGCCAACGCCTGTGTATGCTGCTGTAAACAGTGGGTCGGCTGCAACGTTTACGCCAACGTGTTTCATTGTTGCAAGCACACGTGCACCTGCCGCACTGGCGCCAAGCCCCACTTCAACAGCCACTTTTTCGTTTGTGCACCACTCGGCATAAACACCAGGCTTTTTGGCAAACGCTTCCATTGTTTCTGTGGAAGGGGTGCCAGGGTATGCAACACCAACGCTGCAACCCGCCTCAAATGCACCTTGTGCACAAGCTTCATTTCCTGAGAGTAATTCCATGTTCTAACCTGCTTAAATAAGTGAAATTTCTAACGACTAAACTTCTTTATACACCAAACAAAACGCACCAATTTGCACGATGTCGCCATCGACCAATGTGTACGTTTCAACGTTTTTGTTGTTTACCCAAACACCGTTGTACGACGCCTCGTCTGAAATTTTGTAGCCACCGTCAACTGGCGTGATTGTTGCATGCTTGCGTGACACTGTCATGTCGTTTAAAAAGATGTCGCACTTTGGGTCGCGCCCAACCTGCAAAACATCACTGCCAAGCTTAAACTCCACGCCTGTTTGCGGCCCGCGCACAACATAAATTATGCCCTCGCGTTTGCGTTTGGGAAGCTCATTTGCAATTGAAGCGTCGTCAAGTGCCACAGGCACAAAGCGCTGTGTGCTGCCTTGCAACTTGTAGCCACAATGCGGGCATGCATTTGCGCCGTCTTCAATTTCATTATTACAAACTGGGCAAACATTAGTCATAAGGGTGCCTCTTTTCGGTTAAGTCAAAAATTTAAACGCTGTTTGGTAAAAGCTAGAACAAATTTTAGGCGCATTAGCACAACATGTGGGTGAAAACACTAAATAAAAACGCCACGCTTAATTGATGTCGGGTTTTGAAAGCAGTTTACATTTCTTTGAACATTTTAGCTAAAACTGCAAATAAAGCATTCACCCTTACACATCGCTTTATAATGAGCGGCAGCCAAAAATAATTTAACAGTAAAGGGGGATGTACAATGAAAATTTTGATTGCGTCTGACATTCATGGCTCAGAAATTTGGATGCAAAAATTGGTACGCATAGCAAACCAAGAAAACCCTGACAAAATTTTACTTTTAGGCGATTTGTTATACCACGGTGCTAGGAACGCACTAACAGACGGATACAACACTACAGAAGTTGCAAAAATGCTTAACAGCCTTGCAGAGGCATTCACGTTAATTTGCGTGCGCGGTAACTGCGACAGCGAGGTTGACCAAGCTGTAATTGATTTCCCATGCACAAACGATTATGCAATTGTGGAATGCGACAGCAAACTAATTTTTGCAACGCATGGTCACATTTATTCCCCAACAAAACTGCCACCTTTTATTAATGGCAGCGAATACATTTTTGCATCAGGTCACACACACGCAAAGCATGACAGTGAAATTGACGGCATTCGCTGCATTAACCCTGGCAGTGTGTCACTTCCACGTGATGGCGTCAATAACAACAGCTGTGCGGTATTGGAAGGTGAAACTCTACGCTTTATAAACCTTAGCACTGCATAACCCACTTCAAATGTGAATTCACGCATTACTGTACAAGCCGCATAAATTTAAAACCGTTATACTATTCACCACTTAAAAAACTAGTGCACACTTGCTATTCACTGAAAGGCTTTCACTAAAATGGAATTTAATTTTGAGATAATTACCGATTCATGCTGTAATTTAAAGGAACATGTAATTGAAGAATACGGGCTGCACATTTTGCCGCTTACGTTTATGGCCGAGGGCAAAAGCGAGGTGTACCAAAGTTACCTAAAAGGGCAAACAACCGATTTGTCAAAGTTTTATGAAATGATGCGCAACGGTGAAGTGTTTCGCACATCGCTGCCAAGCGTTATTGACATTGAGAAAATGTTTCGCGAAGTTCTAAGCAGCGGGCGTGATGTTTTATATATAGGCTTTTCAAGTGGGCTTTCGGGCACATTTGAGGCAACAAATTCAATTGCAAATAAATTGAAAAACGAATTCCCAAACCAAAAAATTTATTGTGTTGACACGCTGGCAGCATCACTTGGCGAAGGCTTGCTTGTTTGGCATGCCTGCCAAAAAGCAGCACAAGGCGCCTCCATTGAAAGCGTAAGAGACTGGCTTGAAGAAAACAAACTTAAGCTTGCACACTGGTTTACAGTGGACGACTTAATGTTTTTGTGGCGTGGTGGGCGTGTTTCAAAAACAAGCGCCTGGGCTGGCACTTTGCTAAACATTAAACCTGTTTTGCATGTGGATAACGCAGGGCATTTAATTCCAATGGAAAAAGTTCGCGGTCGCAAAAAATCGTTAAGCGCACTGCTTGACCACATGCAAAAAACCGCCATACAGCCGCTTTCCGAGCAAATGGTGTTTATTGTACATGGCGATTGCGAAGATGAAGCCACATGGCTTGAAAATGAAATTCGCAACCGCTTTGGTGTTAAAAACATTATGGTCAACTGCATAGACCCAGTTATTGGCGCACATTCAGGCCCTGGCACAATGGCCGTTTTCTTCCTAGCAAGTGGCAGGTAACATGCTTCCCGAAAAGCCGCCAGTTCTGCCAAGTTCAATTTACCAAGCAATTGATTGGTATGACTTTTCGCAAACGTACAACCCGCTTGGCACACCCGAGCCATTTGTTGCAGCCATGCATGCAATTAGCAAAACATCAACGCATGAAGGCGACTTAGACAAAACTTTTGCAGACATAAAAACGCTTCTAGCGCAACGTTATGGTGTGCGCCCCGAAAATGTGGCAGTTGGCACAACACCTAAAAGCATTTTGGAAGCAGTTGCAAAAACATTTGAGCAAACAAGCATATGCGTGCCAATTCCATCACGCGAAACTTACACAAGCACATTCAAAAACGCTGGTCATAAGGTTATTCACGCTACAAACCCCGAAGGTTTTGTTACACCAGAGCCTGACGTTGCGCAAAAGCTAAACGAAGCCTTTGATGCTGCGGTGCTTGCGAACCCAACGTACCCAACAAGCAGGCTGTTGCCCCGTCATACACTTCGCGCCTACCTGCACAGTTGCATTTGGGTTTTAGTTGACGAGCGCGGGGTTGACCTTACAATGGATGGCGAAAGCGCTGCAACTATGGTTGGCAAATACGACAACTTAATTCTGCTTGAAAGCTTTACCGATGTTTATTCGATGCCGGGGCTTCCCATTTCATGTGCCCTTGCAAATGAGGCTTTAGCAAACAAAATTCAACAGAACTTAAAACCACCAGAGCCTTTTGTTTTAATTCGTGCATTTGCGGAAATGTCACTAACGCTTACAAGGCAGCTTGAAATTACAACAGAAGTTCTTGAGCGCGAAATTCCCTGGATGCAGTGCATGCTAAGCCTAATTCCAGGCATTACAATTTACCCAGCCGAAGCAAATTATGTAATGTGTGCCTACAACCCTGCCCCGCACATGCAACTTGGGGCAACGTCCACAGCCGATTTAGTTCGCAAGCTTCAGCAACACGGCTTTCTTGTGCGCGAGCTTACAAGAACGCCAGGCATTAAACCTGGCTCGCGCATTTGCATTTCCGTCAGAAGTCACACCGACAACGAGCGCTTCATAAACACAATGCGCAACATAGTGCAAAATTCTAAAAAGTAATAACCATTTCGTTTCATGTACAAGTCGCAGTGCTTTGTTTGCGCATTATCCTTGCTAAACTATAAAAACTAGGGTTTTCCCCCTAAAGAGTGCCATATGAATTCCTAATACAAAAAAATTCACTCTTGCATCGCTTTAGAGTTAGCTAAAGTATCAACAAATGCATAATTCCAGAAAAACATATGTAATGCCTTATGCAGCACATAACATTCGGTTTGTTTTATCTAACTAGGTGTTATGTGCCACGTTTAATTAGTGTTAGAATGCAGAGACATTTGTTTTTGAAGTTTTCCACCACAGTTTTTTGAAGGATAATTCATGTCAACATTTGGTTTATTAGGGCTTTTAATCGCATTTGCAGG
>CAYVDR010000028.1:7128-11669 GCA_964450625.1 uncultured Senegalimassilia sp. | reverse complement strand
TGATGTCCTCTTTGAACTGCTCGCTTGTTATGCCAGAGCGTTTCAAATATTCATCAAGCGTTGTGCCGCTTCCTTGCAATTGCTGGAAAAAGTCCTGGTAAAGCTGCGCTTCAGCCGCTTGGCACAGGTTTTCAGGGGCACCACCATTAAGGCGCTCGGAAAGTTTTTCAAGGCATGCGCGCTCTTTAAGCCCTGGCATCATTTGCTTTTTTTGCATGGACAAGCTGTCTGCTAAGTTGTTGCGCATGTCGGCAATGTCCTTAAAGCCTAGCGTGTTTTTCACCCATTCATCTGTAAGTTCTGGCAACACCTTTTTGCGAACCTGAAGCACGTTAACGTTGAATTTAACCTTTTTTGTTTTGCCTTTAAGCGGGTTAAACAAAGGCGATTTCACCTTGCCTACTTCAAGTTCGAATGAAGCACTTTGACCCTTCTTAAGGCCGATGAGTTCGTCGTCAAATTCCGTGGGGTAAATGCCCGAACCCACAGTGTATGGGCGCTTTTCACTTGAAAGCGATGCAACTTTATTGCCATCGTCACCTGTGGCTTCAATTTCAATGTAGAGGTCGGAGGTGTCCTTAACCTTTGTGTTTGCAGGCGCGTCCTCGAAATTGAAATAATGTTCACGGAAACGTTCAATATGGTCGTCAATTTCTTTGTCTGTGGCTGTTTCACCTGGCAGTTCAATGCTTACAGCATCATAATTTGAAAGCTCAAATTCTGGTTTGCACTCAACTTCAAATTCAAACGTGAAATCCTCGCCACCCTTAACAAGTTCTGGCTCGTTAGGAAATTCTGGCTTTGAAACTGGGAACAAGTTGTTTTCGTCAATTGCTAGGAAAGGCAGCTTGTTTACAACGTCGTTTGTAACTGTTGAACGAACAGTTTCTTTGCCAAGCATGTTATCAATGATTGGACGAGGTGCCTTGCCACGGCGAAAGCCAGGGAAATTGTACTTGAACGCAAAGTCCTTATACGTTTTTTTAATGCGTGCGTCAACGCTTTTAGCGTCTAGCGTAACCGTAACTTTCGAGCGGTTATTCTCTAATGCTTCAACTGCGGTTTTCACTTGTTTACCCTCCGTGTTATTTCGTTTCAAAAAGCATATTGTTTACCAAATTAAATGCGCAAATGTGTTTTCGCGCACTTGAAACGTATTATTACACACTTCGCATTTGCAACATAAAACTGCAACTTGCCTTCACGAACGAACCATTAAGCAATGGCAAAAACTAGCTGGTATACTCCTCAGACAGAATTAATAAAATTGGAGGATAAAAGATTTTAGCAACGTTGCTTGCGCTTAAACTTACTTCACACAAGCATAAATTTGTTCAAGTTCTGCCTCATTTAGCTTACGCCACTTACCGCGCGCTAAATTCCCAAGCAAAACGGGGCCAAAGCTTGTACGGTTTAACTTGAGCACTGGGTTGCCTACAGCTGCCATCATGCGCCTTACCTGGCGTTTTCTGCCCTCATGAAGCACAAGGCGAACAACAGCTGTGTTGCCCTTCTTGCTATCAATGCTAACTTTAGCAGGTGCTGTTATGCCATCCTCTAACATTATGCCTTGCTGCAGCTTTTCAATTGCAGCTTCACTTGGGCAACCCTCAACAGTTGCAATATAGGTTTTCTCAACGTGGTGCGCGGGGTGTAAAAGCGCATTGCCCAAGTTGCCATCGGTGCTGAACAACAAAAGCCCTGTGGTTTGTGCATCAAGCCTGCCAATTGGGAAAAGCCCTGGAAAATTGTGTGTTGGCACCAAGCTTGCAACGGTCTTTCTGCCGTGAGGGTCACTCATTGTGGTAATGTAGCCAGCAGGTTTGTTAAGCATTATTGTTGTTGATGTGCCAGACACCTCAACGCGCTTGCCATCAACACACACAACATCGGTTTGCGGGTTCACTTTACTGCCAAGTTCTGTTATTACCACACCGTTGACGCTAACCCTGCCAGCTGTCATTAAGTTTTCAGAGCCCCGGCGGCTTGCAACGCCTGCGCGCGCCAAAAACTTTTGCAGGCGCAGGGGGTATTTGAATTCTGCAGGGCTATTCGTCATCTGTTTGGAATGTTAAGTTGTCGAAATCTATTTTGTCAACAACGCCAAGTGCATCTGATGCTGCTTGGGCAATTTCATCAACTGGAACAACGGCATTTTCAGTAGAAGCGCTTAAGCGTTGTTCAATTAGTTTGCGGGTTTTATCGTCAGGTGCATACTGCGCAATGTCTGGCAAGTCTTCTGTGGAGCGCAGCCCAAACTTTTCCAAAAACGCACGCGTAGTGCCATAAAGCGTGGGGTTGCCAGGCGCTTCCGACTGCCCCATTTCGCGCACCAACCCTTTTTCAACCAGCGAGTTTATAGGCCCCGACGAATTAACGCCGCGCACAGAAGCCACTTGCGCGCGGGTGCACGGCTGTGTGTATGCAACAATTGCCAGCGTTTCCATTGCAGCAGCTGAAAGCTTGCGCGTGTCCCACGAAAGCACATACGCTTCAATGAGCGAATGAAATTCTGGGTTTGTAAAAAGACGCCAACCACCAGCAACTTCGCGCAAATGAATGCCACGCCCTGCTGCGTTAAGTTCTGCTTGCAAACTGTAGAGCTCACTTTTAACTTCGTATTCGTTGGCGTCTAGCATGTTTGCAAGCGCTTTTGCGCTAACAGCCTCGCTTGACACGAACAGCATTGCCTCAATTGCAGCGCCTAAATTCTTTTCATCTATGCCTTCAAACATGCCACTACTTCCCTACTTTAATTGTTGTTACCGTTGTCACTGTTTTCAAGCTCACTTTCACCAGCGCTACTAGCAGCACCGTCTTCGCTGCTAGCCAGGGCAAGCTCACCCGAACCTTCAATGTAGTTTATGCTAATGTCGCCGAACGGGGCAACTTGCTCAAGCGTAACAATGTTTTGCTTGTAAAGTTCAAGCATTGCCAAAAATGTTACAACCACAACTGGCGTAGGCGTTGCAGCATTTACCAAGTTCGAGAACTTTAAATGCTTCGTATTTTTGATGCGCGCATAAATTGCTCGCACATGAACATCAACGGGAATTGGTTTTGCTGCAATGTGTTCGCTTTCAAGCAAAAACACTTCCCTGCGTGCCAGAGCATTTGCGGCTAAAAGCCCAAGCGAATCAAGCGTTGTGTCGCGCAAAAAATCGGGCATTAGCGCCAAGAAATTTGCATCTGGCCCAAAAGGGCGCGCAAAGCAAAAGCCAGTTTCAATAAAGCGCGCTTCAAGGGCAGCTGCAGCGTTTTTGTACTGTTTGTATTCAACTAGGCTTTCAACAAGCGCGTCACGCGCTTCGTTTGGGCTAAGCTGGGCAATTTCGGGGTCAAGCTCGGTTTCTTCGTGCTTTGGAATTAAACTTTGCGCCTTAATTTGCAAAAGCGTGCTTGCTACCAGCAGAAAGTCAGTTGCAACGTTAAGGTCTAGGTTTTTCATGGCAGAAACTTCTGCTAGGTATTGGTCGGTAATTTCGGTGATGTTTATTGCACCAATGCTTACCTTTTGGCGGCTTACAAGGTAAAGCAAAAGGTCAAATGGCCCTTCAAAGGCGTCGGTTTTAACTTTGTATGACACGTTTTAGCTAATGTTAAACGGCAGCAAAAGGTTTGCTAAATTGCCCGCCGTAACATTTAGGTAAACCCCGAAAATGTTCACGTTAAACACGTAAGGCACTAAAATGGCAAACACCATGAAAATTGGCAGCGCATAACGCTGAATTTTGTAGTACGTTGGAAGCCACTTTGTGGGAGTAAAAAACGCAAAAATGGAACTGCCATCAAGCGGCGGAATTGGAAGCAAGTTGAAGAACATTAAATACAAGTTGACCAACACAAACATTGGCAAAAACAGCTGGTAGAAGTAAAGAAAAAATTCGCTTTGAATTGCAAGCTGACCAACAGGCGCGAACAAATACAAAACCCACGCAACAACAGCACCTAAAATTGCTTGCAAAAGGTTTGCAAAAGGCCCTGCAAGCCCCACCAATAAATCACCCGTGCGGGGGTTTTTAAAGTAGGAGGGGTTGTAGGGCACGGGCTTTGCGTAACCAAAAACCGGCATGCCAGTGGCAATTAAAAGCGCTGGCATTATTACTGTGCCGAATAAATCAATGTGCGCAAGCGGGTTTAGCGACAGGCGCCCTGCGCGCTTTGCCGTTGGGTCGCCCAATTTGTAAGCTGCAAAGCCATGCGCCATTTCATGCAGCACCATGGCTGGAATGAATGTTAAAATCGAGCAAATTATGTATGGAATACTTGTTGTAGTCATAGCTTCGTAAGTATAAATGAAAGTCGCAAACCGCTTATTAGGCAACTTTCGATTTCACAGTGTCAACAGCAACTTGCAGTTGATTGTCACTGTCTGGGTTGCTTGCGCTGTTCACCGTAATGTCGGGGCTTATGCCAAGCCCATCAATTAGGTAACCCTTAGGGCTTGTGTACGTGGCAGCTGTGTAGCGAAATGCACCGCCAAACGTAAGCTCAGTTGTAACTTGCACGGACCCCTTGCCAATGGTTTTTTCGCCAACAAC
>CAYVDR010000028.1:0-7028 GCA_964450625.1 uncultured Senegalimassilia sp. | reverse complement strand
TAAGCTCAGTTGTAACTTGCACGGACCCCTTGCCAATGGTTTTTTCGCCAACAACGGTGCCACGTTCGTTGTCGCGCACAGCAGCAGCAATAATTTCAGCAGAAGCGGTTGTGTTGGAGTTCACTAACACCACCAGTGGCTTTTCCGTTGCAACGCTGCCGGTTGCATTTTTAGCAACCTCGCCACCAATTTTTGTTTGCACGCGCACAATAACGCCGCTTTTAATGAACAAGCTTGATATGTTAACAGCCTGCGTTAAATAGCCGCCAGGGTTGTTGCGCAAATCCAAAATGTAGCCCTGCACCCCTTGTGCTTCAAGTGAAGCCACAGCACTTCGCACAAGGTCTGAACAATTTTGAGTTACCTGTTTAAGCTGGATGTAACCAATTTTCTTCTCGTCATCTTCTTCACCTTGAATAATGTAAGACGTCACGTTTTGCTCGCTTTGGCTTGTGCAAGCTAGCGTTGTTGTAAACTCCTTGCCAGTTGTGTCCTCAAGCGACGCACCACGGCGCCAAGTGATAACAACCTCCGAGCCTTCGTCTTGCTTAAGAAGTGCTGTAACCTCAGCAACTGTCCATGAATGCGACCTGTCGCCATTAACGGCAACAACGACATCGTTAGCAGCAACACCTGCAGCCTGTGCCGGCGAGTCTTCAAAAACATCAATAGCATAAGCCTGGCCTTGGTATTCCGAAAACATCACACCAATGCCACCGCCTGTAATTGATGCATCTTTATTCATTGAAGAATACTGGCTGTTTGTAAAGTAGCGCATGTAGCTGTCGCCAGTTGCATCGCTAAGCGTGCCAAGCACTTTTGACGTGGCAGTGTCAAGGTCGTATGTGTCCATGCTAGATGTAT
This sequence comes from uncultured Senegalimassilia sp., assembly GCA_964450625.1. Taxonomy (GTDB): domain Bacteria; phylum Actinomycetota; class Coriobacteriia; order Coriobacteriales; family Eggerthellaceae; genus Senegalimassilia. The sequence goes on along the minus strand of CAYVDR010000028.1, from coordinate 6,164 downwards.
TGATTATTGACTCGACCTCGTTTACACGTGAAGCAAGCGAGCCAATTTCACTTGATTGGGAAGATGTTGCTGTTTGCACATTGGTTGTTGCAAGCTGGCTTAAACCTAAAGCGTCTAGCACAGCTTCGCTACCGCGGGCGTAAAAACCAGCAGCAAAAGCAAATGCAATTGCAATTATGGTTAGAAAAACCCTGGTTAAATAAACATTTCGGCTGCGCAAACGTTTTGCACTAGCCGAAATGTGAGGTTCTCTGTTTATGTTGTTTTGCACGCGCGTGCGCTAGCTTTCGCTAAACCCTTAAGTAACGGCGCATTGCCAAAGCCGAACCAACCAAGCCAATTACAAGACCTGAAACGGCAAGCGCAACATAAAACATTGCAAATGTTGAGCCTTGCAAATTAATTGGCAGCCACATAAGAGCACTTTGCAAGCGTGGCAGCACAAGGTTGCGCAAAAGTTCAAGCGAGCCAATTGCAAGTGCCGCACCAATAATTGCGTGCAGCGCGCCTTCCATTAGAAATGGCCCGCGGATAAAGCCGTTCGATGCACCAACCAGGCGCATGATTGCAATTTCTTTGCGGCGCGCCAAAATTGCCAAGCGAATGGTATTGTTAATGAACACAAGTGCAATGAACACCAAAAGTGCAATTAGCGCAATGCCAATGTAGCGCACATAGCTTGTGAGTGCGAACAGCTTCTCAACTGTTTTTTCACCATAACGCAGCGAGTCTGTTGGGTTTTGTGGGTTGTCGCAAATTTTTTGGAACGTCGTGTTTGCCTCAATTTGCTTTGCCACACTGTCAACCATTTGCGGGTCGGAAAGTTCAACATCAATTGAAGCTGGCAGTGGGTTTTGCCCATCTAAGCTTTCTGCAATGTCGGAATTTGAGGAGGCTTTAAAGTTTTCAAGCGCTTGTTCCTTGTTTGTAAAGCTTACAGTTGACACAGCATTCATTGACTTAATGGCACTTTGAAGCGTTGTGATGTCGGCCTCAGAGGCACTATCGGCAATCCAAACTGTAATGTTAACTTCCGATTCAACGGATTTAACTACGTTGTTTACCATGGAGCCGCCAACAAGAAAAATGCCAACAATTAGAAGCGACAAGAAAATGGTTACAATGGAACCAAGCGCAGTTGACAAATTGCGAGTAAAGCCAGTTAACGATTCTTTAAAAAAGTAAAATAAACTAGACATCGAAACCGTACACCCCCCTGTCTTGGTCGCGTGTTAGGCTGCCGCGGTCAAGCGCAATAACACGCCTGCGCATTTTGTCAACCATTTCGCGGTCGTGCGTTGCAACCACAACAGTTGTGCCTGTGCGGTTAATGCGCTCGAGCAAATCCATAATGCCTTGCGACGTTTGCGGGTCAAGGTTGCCTGTTGGCTCGTCGCAAATTAGCACTGGTGGGCGGTTAACAATTGCGCGAGCAATTGAAACACGCTGTTGCTCGCCGCCAGAAAGCTGGTCAGGGCGCTTGTTCAACTTGTCCTGCAAACCAACAAGGCGCAAAACCTCTGGCACTTGCGTTTTAATAACGTGACGCGACTTGCCAATTACTTCAAGCGCAAATGCAACGTTTTCAAAAACAGTTTTGTTTGGAAGCAACTTGAAGTCTTGAAACACGCAACCAATGTTGCGACGCAAGTAAGGCACGCGCCAGTTGCGCATGCGGGAAAGGTCCTCGCCAGCAATGTAAATGCTGCCATGCGTTGGTTTAACCTCGCGAATTAGCATGCGAATGAATGTTGTTTTACCACTGCCTGAATGACCAACCAAAAAGATGAATTCGCCAGCATAAATTTGAAGCGAGATGTCGTTTAGTGCTGGTTTATTTGGCTGAGCAGGGTAAACTTTTGAAACATGATTAAACGTTATTACCGCTGAACCCGATTGTTTTGGGCTTTCTTCAACATCAAGCACGGGAAGCGATGCCGAAAGCTGCGATGTTACTTGCCGCTGGGACGCGGTAACATGCGCGGGGGCTGCATGCGAGCCACCAGGCGCAGCACCGTGCCTGCCAACGCGAACAGCGCCTGTTTGATTAGGTTTGTTTGCCACAGAATGCCTCATTTCTATTGTGTTTTCCGAAGCCAATAAAATTCTAGCAGATGCACATTTATGCCGTAAAGCTTTTCACAGCTTTGACAATTGCAGGGGCATCAAGCCCAAACTTTGAAATTAACTGCGCAAATGTACCAGACTTGCCAAATGTATTTGGCATTGCAACAAAACGCATGGGCACTGGGTGAACTTGCGCAAGCGCACTTGCAACAATGCTTCCCAAGCCACCGTATTGGAAATGCTCCTCGCAAACAACAAGCTTGCCGGTTTTTTCAACGGACTTCAAAATGGTAGCAACATCAAGCGGTTTGACGCAAAATGCATCAATTACCTCGGCACTTATGCCCTCGGCTTCAAGTTGCGCGGCTGCCTGCAGGGCTTGTTCGACTTCAGCGCCGCACGCCAAAATTGTAACGCTGCTGCCTTCGCGAAGCACATAAGCACCTCCCATTTCAAAGCCCTCGCTGCTTTCGTAAACCGCTGGCACAGCTTCCCTGCCTAAACGCACATAAATGGGGCCTGGGGTGTTTGCAGCCAACCGTACGGCTGCACAAGCGGAAGCATAGTCGCCTGGCACCAGCACTTTCATGTTAGGGAGTGCAGACATAAGCGCAATGTCCTCAAGCATTTGATGGCTGCCTCCATCGGGGCCAACAGAAATGCCTGAATGCGAGGGCGTAATTTTAACGTTTAAATTGGAATAACACACGGTGTTGCGAATTTGCTCGTAAGCACGCCCGCTGCCAAAAACAGCAAAACTGCCAGTGAATGCAATGTTGCCAGCAAGCGAGAGCCCCGCTGCAACGTCAACCATGTTTTGCTCGGCAATGCCACAGTTAAACAGGCGGTTTTCAAAGCCTGCGTCTGCGAGCTTCTTTGTTGTTGTAGAGCCCGATAAATCACCGTCAACCGCGACAACGCTCATGCCCTCGTTTGCAAGTTCAACCAGAGTTTTGCCTAATGCAGCACGAGTTGCAAGTTTTTGACCAGTTTTATTATTTGGGTTTGCTAGTTTAACCATGACAACTTAAGCCCCCTTTTTGCTTTTTAGTTCAGCCTTAGCATTTTCAAGTTCTGCAAGCGCAATTTCAAGTTGCTCAGGGTTTGGCGCTTTGCCGTGCCAGCCAGCTTCGCCTTCCATGAATGACACGCCCTTACCCTTAATTGTGTTTGCCACAATAACTTTAGGCGAGCCATTTCTGTTTTGCTTTGCAGCCTTTAAAACTTGGACAAGCTCGTTTATGTTGTGACCATCAACCTTAGTTGCTTGCCAACCGAATGCTTCGAACTTTGCAGCAACACTGCCAAGTGCACAAACGCTTTCGGTACTGCCATCAATTTGCAAGCGGTTGCGGTCGACAATTGCAATTAAGTTGTCAAGCTTTTGGTGTGCTGCCCACATTGAAGCTTCCCAAACTTGGCCTTCTTGGCACTCGCCGTCGCCTAGCAGGCAAAACACAGCTTCGGGCGTGCCTGCAAGCTTAAAACCTGCCGCAAGCCCAGCCGAAATTGAAAGCCCCTGACCAAGCGAGCCCGTTGACACTTCAACGCCAGGGCACAGCTTGCAATCGGGGTGGCCTTGCAAAATGCTTTCAGGTTGGCGCAAAGTTTCAAGTTCGCTTTCGCTAAAAAAACCAGCGTGCGCAAGCGTTGCATAAAGCGCAGGGGCGGCGTGACCCTTCGACAAAATGAACCTGTCGCGACCTTGCATTTTAGGGTTTTGCGCACTGTAATTTAGCACGCCGCCAAAATAGAGCGCACACAAAATGTCAATGCACGAAAGCGAACCGCCAGGGTGACCGCTTTTCGCGCGTGTGAGCATGCGCAGCACATTTGCACGCAAGCCGTTTGCAACAACATCTAAATTTTCCATAGCAAAACCCCTTTGTGTGAACGAACATTCTGGAATTATAACTTTAGTAATGCCCCCTGCAACCAAGAATTATTAGATTACCTTCCTCCAGCTTATAAACCAGCCTGTTACTTGAATCTATTCTTGCACTGCAAAGCCCTCTTTTACTACCTTTTAGCAACTCTGCTTTGCCTAATGGCTTGTTATTTCTTTGTAAAGATTTGATAAGTGAATTAATTTTCTTGAGCGTTTTTGTGTCTTGCGTCTGCCAGTACAAGCACTCTTCCCAAGCTTGCTTAGACCAGACGATTTGGGCAGCCATTATGCCTCAACTAAACCATGCACTTGACCATTGCCTGCTTTTACGCTGTCATAGCGTTTGTCCATTTCGTTGGCAAAACGAAGTTTTGCAGCATCTTCCCTAGACACAAACACGACGGGTTTCAAAATAATGTTGCCATTACTATACGTTACGTCGAATGAATCGCCCTGTTTAAGTTGAGCTTGCCTGATAATATTCGCTGGAATGGTAACTTGCGACTTTGCTTTTAGTTCGACAACCATGAAATTCTCCCACCAGTGCAACTGTTAAACTTTCTAACAATTGCACTATATCACTAATGTTTTTAAACTAAGCGCTTAGTTCTAATAATTTTGATTCTTGTGCAAAAACACCAAATTGGTTACAGTCCTTTAAGCAAACTTTTTAGTTCACCCCAAGCCCTTTAGCCCAACTTTCTGCGGAAAGAATGCTTACCCCTTCACTTGTAAAGCTTTCAGGAATTCGCATGACAAGGTTTTTGCTGCAACTGCCAACATCCAAATAATTGCACACCGAATTCATTGTTCTATACATTGTTTTCCTAAACGTCTCGGATGATTTGACCTCATAAAATTGTGGTGCATCAATGTTGGCTACGTCGACAATATCAACTTCCATTTTAGAATCGTCCCTGTAAAAGCAAAGGTTTTCCTTTTCGCCTTTGTTAAAGTATTTCTTAACCAGTTCAACAACAATCAAATTTTCAAAAACTTGCCCCAAATATTTCGAGGTTAAAAGCTGCTTTAAGCTTCCAATGCGCAAAAGCCTGCACAAAAGCCCTGTGTCATAAAAATACAGCTTTGGTTGTTTCATTAGCCGTTTTGAAACATTGGCAAAATACGGTGGCAATTCAAAAATAATGTAACTGGCGTTTAGTATTGAAACCCATTTTCTAGTGGTTTCCCTGGAAATTTGCAATTTCGAACTTAAAGCAGAGATGTTTATGATGTTGCCTGCATTGAGCGCACAAAGTTGAAGCAACTTCCTAAAAACAGAAAGATTAGTGGGGTTTACCTGCCCAGAAACATCCCTGTTTACATAAGTTTCAATGTAGCTGTCAAAGAAAAAGTTAGCTGGCACATTTTTGTTGTAAAGCCCAGGGTAGCCACCTTTAAACATGAATTCATCAACGTTTCCGGTGTAACCTGCCCTGTTCGCCTCGGAATAGCTGAATGGCAAAAGCTTTAAAATTCCTACCCTACCAGCAAGGCTCTGTTGTATTTTTTCAAGCAACAAAAAATTTTGCGACCCTGTTAGTACATATTGGCCAGTTGTTTTTCTTTCATCTGCCAAAATTTGGATTATAGAAAACAACTCGGGAACGAGTTGCGCTTCATCAATTATTAAATGCTCTGCTCTGTTTTTCAAGAACCCTTTTGGGTCGTCAATTGCTTGCTGCCTGTAAAATGGATCCTCAAAGTTAATGTACTCATAATCTTTAAAAACCTTCTGAACAAGCGTTGACTTCCCGCTTTGCCTAGGACCTGTGACCGACAAAACAGGGAACCAGGAAGCCATTTTATTCAACACACCTTCAATGTTCCTTGCTTTTACATTCATGATTGCACCTTTAAAACTTGAATTACTAATTACCATAAGTGGCAAGTTTACATTACCATAATTGACAAGTTTTGAATACCATAAGTGGCAAGTTTACATTACCATAATTGACAAGTTTTGATTTAAGTGCCTGATAGATTCCTGTTTAGAAAAAGCATTTCATTCGTTGAGTTCAATTTAAATTTGCAGTTTCATTTCCATTTTAGTAAAAGCGTTTTGACTAAAATAGCTACCCGTGAAACGTGCTGTTAGAATAATGTTTATTGACAGAAGTGAAAGGCTTAAAGTACTAAAAAGCCGCTATGAAACAAGTGTACCGACCCCCGATCGTTAGGATTTTGGTCTAACTTTTGGGGGTCGGTA
>CAYVDR010000027.1:1866-11680 GCA_964450625.1 uncultured Senegalimassilia sp. | reverse complement strand
AAAATAATGATTGAATAAAAAGCAAGGCTTAAGAATAGGAGAAGCATTATGGCAGAAAACGAAAACACAAACCAAACTACTGCGCAAGCAAACGTACAGCCTACTGAAGCTAAACAACCCACTTCCCCACCACCACAACCACCAATTCCACCACAAAATGGCATAGCCCAACAGCAATGTCCACCCCCACCAAGGCCTGGGCAACCTAATGGTGCACAGCAGTGCCCCCCACCCCCACCAAGGCCTCCAAAAAAGAAAAAAATCTGGCCTTGGGTGTTACTTGCATGTGCAGTAGCTGTGCTAATGTTTATAGGTGGTTGCTGCTCAGGGGCAGCAATTGGCTTTATTGTAGGCACACAAAGCAACTCCCAAACTGCAAACGTCACTGAAATGCTAAAGAACCTAAACAACAGCGGCAATGGAAGCAGCGGCGGCAATAGTAGTGGCAATGGTAGCTCTAGTAGTGGCAGCAATGGCAGCAGCAGTTCATCAGGAAACATTTCGTCCAACCAGCGCTACACACTAGACGAAATTAAAAAGCTTGCCAGCAATGCGCGCAACCAAGTTGAGAGCGGCAACGTTGCAACAGATGGCGTATACGCAGTTGGAACTGACATAGCAGAAGGCTTATATTACCTGCAAGGCTCACCAGACACCGAAAGCACTTTTTACATTTTTGACCAGGATGATTCAAGCGGCAAATACGAAATTGAAACATCGGTTGCCTACACTGGCAACTACTACGCACAGCTTGAACGCGGCGATGTTATTGTATACTTACCGAAAGTTGACGATGCCCGCATGATCCCTGAAGCATCAAACACAACAAAAGCGCAAGCACCCTACCAAAGCGGTTTGTACCGCGTTGGCACAGACATCCCAGCAGGTAAATACAAAGTTTCGGTTTATGAAAATGCACCAAAAAGTTCCACACAAGAATATGCTGCTTACATTATGAAAGACTTGTCTTTCGAAGACGATTCAATAACTCAAGAGGTTGACTTGCTAAAAGGTCAAAGCCGCGAAATCACAGTTGAAAACGGGCAATGGCTTGAACTTTTTGGCGCAACTGCAACACCTGTTGACAATTAAGTTTTACAAAATTAGAAAGGCATAAAATTCATGGCAGAAAGCGCACTCCCAAAAAACCCAAGTGTTAGTGAAGTTAGCAAGTTTTTTGAAGGCGACAAGTTTGCGTACGGGCTTGCAGGCTGCAGGGTTGTAAGTGCAGCTAATGGTAGCGCCGTTTGCGAAATGCAGTTAACAGAAAACCACTACAACGCAGCAGGTTCTGTTATGGGCGGTGCAATTTTTACACTCGCCGATTTTTGCCTTGGTGTTGCAAGCAACATAAACGAGCCGCCCACAGTTGCAGTAAACAACACAATTGAGTTTATGTCAAAAGCTAAAGGCAATAAGCTTATTGCAACGTGTAGTGTTAATAAAAGCGGGCGCAACCTTGGCTTTTACACTGTTGATGTGACAGATAACGCAGGCCGGGCTGTGGCAAAAATGACTGCAACGTGTTATAGGTAATGGCAACTAATAAATAAATCGAGTTTACTTAAGGAAACAAACATGACATCTAATAATAAAAGTGCTGGTCAAGAGCAGAAAATAACATTCGCAATTGTAACTTGCTCGGATACACGCTCAATGAAAATGGACACAGCAGGCGCTGCACTTGAAACACTTATAGAAAACAACGGCTGGCTTTGCGAAAGCCACGTTGTTGTTAAAGATGAGGTGGACGAAATTGCTGAAGCAATAGTAAATGCTTGCGATGGCTTAAACGTTGATGTTGTGCTTACGTGCGGGGGAAGCGGGCTTTCACTGCGCGATGTAACGCCTGAAGCCACCATGAAAGTTTGCCAGCGCAATGTGCCTGGCATTGCTGAGGCTATGCGTGCACACAGCCTTGCCATAACACCATTTGCAATGCTTTCGCGTGCGCTTTGCATGCAACGCGGGCGCCACTTAGTAATTAACTTACCTGGCAGTGAAAAAGCTGCCCGCGAAAACTGGGATGGAGTTGTTTCTGCACTGCCCCACGCCGTGCAAATGATGGCAGGTGCCGGGCATTAAGCTAAACATTGGCTTTACACAGCTGCAATGCAAACAAACAACCCAAATAAAACAAATAAAGCACCAACGGTATCAAGCACTTTTCGCGCGTTTACATTTGTGCTAGTTTCGCTGTTACTAATTTTATGCGTTACAACATTTAGTGGGTGCAAAAAATCAAATGTACTAACCGAATTTATTTGGGACCAACAAACAGGAAAGCTTGACGAAAATGCTGAAGCAATTTATAAGGAAGAACCTAATGCGCCCGAAGACCCAACGCGCACAAGCACATTTAAAAGCGAAAACGAAAACATAGCGCAGCAGGAGCAAGAGAAACCTACGTTTGACGAAGAAAACCCCAACACTGAAAACGAGCAAACCGAGCAGCGTGAACATAAAAACACAAACCATGAATACAACGCGACAAAAGGCACTGAAAGCGGAAGCAGTGGCAAGACCGCAAACATTACAAGCGAGATTGCAGGCAATGGTGGCGGTGGCAACGACACATCACAGCGACCGGCCACAGGCCGTGGTGGCAGCGTTACAAATTGGGATAGCACAGGGCAAAGTACTCGGCTGCCAGAAAATGTGCACAGCGTTGCAGCAAGTGGAAATTACGCAATTTTGGTTGAAATGCTTTGCGGCCCTGGCGCGCTTGTTGGCACAAATAATGCCGCAAAAAACACTGTAGCAAGCAAGCAAGTGTTTGCCAGCGAAGGTTTTGAAAATGTGCCTGTGCTTTGGAGCGATGATGGCACACCAAACATCGCAGAAATTTTAACGCAATCGCCAAATTGTATATTGCAAGAAAACAGCACGCGCACCCTTACAGCTGAAGAGCAAAATGCCCTTACGGAAGCAGGGCTTACGTGCACAATTTTACAAGTGCCAGAAATTAGTGGTGCCAGCATAACAGATGCCCAACTTTTGTCTGCAGTCAACGATGTCGGGGAACTTTTAGCTCCAGGCTTTGGTAACACGTATGCAGGCGTTAACAACAAAAGTTCAAAAGACATGGCAGCTGAATATGTGCGCCAGCACGACGAAGCAATAAATAACGTAGTAAACGCAAACGGTGGCTATTCCTATAAAGTTTTGGAAGGCACATCATATTCCTACATTTACCAAGGCGACAAAGATACTGGCACTCAAACAATGCAGCTTTCAAACAACCGCTACACAACCGCATTTGTAAGCGCTTGGACAAGTTGCAACGTATCTTCTATTAGCGTGGGCTCCTCACGATCCTACAGTGGTGTTAGCCTTGGCTACATGTCTGAGCAAACCGACATTTTGGACACTTCGGACGGAATTGGTCTTTCAATTTCTGGGCAGCCGTCAGGTTTTTTGCTAATGGACTATTACATGCAATGCGCTGGAGTTGTTGACAACTCATTTGGTGGCGTATGCCCCGCCGCAGCAAGTGCAAGTGACAGTCGCGCACTTCCAACTGTTATAAGAGCCGGTGGGCTTAACGACAATCTTGTTTCAAACCAACGCGACACTTTTTGGCTTGGTTCAAGCCCTCTGTGGTTTTCTGAATCGGGTTCTTGGTCATATGATACAACGCTTGTGGGCATGTCTAAATTCCCTGCCGTATTTGCACGCGACACAAACATTGCAACAAAAATGCGCACATCGGCAAATAAGCAAAACGGGTTTTATAACGTAGGGTCCACTTACAACATATACATTATGCCAAGCGGGCTTTTTGGCAGTTGGGCGGATGGCAGCCTTGAGAGCTTTTTGCTTGCACCTTACGCGTACTGTTTATGCCAAGCTGGCGACCTAAATAGTGCAACTACATATGTTAACAACTATTGCTCCACATTTTACCGTCAGGGGGCAGGGGCTGTTATAAGCGACTTTGGAAGTAGTGTTTAAACGTTTAGGTTTCTATAGCCAAAATTAAAGAGGCTGCCCATTTATGCTACACTAACTAAAAAGTTCCCAATTCTAAAAAAAGAAAGGCTTGACGTATGCCAACACGCGAGGAAAGACAAAAAGCTGCAAAGAAAAACATTTCGCTTATGAAAGGCGCATTTGCCGAAGAGACAAAAGCTGCAATTGAAAGTGCCAAAATTTATGAAGATGGTCAAGGCCGTGACCTTGAAATTCCTGCTGCTGAAAGTGGCGCAACAACAGCCACAAAGGTTACACGCAGCTTTCAAACTGCTGCCCTTTCAAGCGCAACTGGCAAAACGCTAATTGTTGACCCTTGCGCATTCACACGTCCTGGTGGCAACTACGAAAACGGTGGCGGTGGCCCTGAGCAGGTTATATGCTCTGAAAGCAATTTGTACTTAGTTTTGCAAGCACTAAACAAAACGTACTACAACAACAACCGCAACTACACAGCAGGTCAGCTTTTCACGGATCGCGCAGTGTATATTGAAGGCATTACGTTTGTGCAAGACGGTAACGTGCGCAAGGCAGATGTTTTAGCAATTGCCGAGCCAAACAAGCGCCGCGCACTTGAAAACAACCGCAGCGAGGCTGAGGCAAACCTGGCAATTAAAAACCGCATAGAAGCCATGCTGCGCATTGCAGCTGCTAATGGCACAGAAACGCTTATTGTTAACGCCTTTGGCACAGGGCCTGCTGGCTATAAGCCAAAAGAAATTGTCAAGCTGTTTAGTGCTTGGATTGAAGCGCACCCAGGTGTCATTCCCAACATCGTGTTTTCTGCACCACGTGCAAGTTTTGATGCGTTTAAAGCTGCGTTTGGCGAAGAAGAAAAGCCAGTTGAAAGCAAGCAGCAAGAGCAAGAGGCTGAAGAAGAGGAAGAAGAACTAGATTTCGACCCAAACGATTTGCCAGAAGGCATTACGTTTCGCTAAGCGCTAAAGCCACGTCTAAATTAACTGGTTTTATACATTTAAGCAGGCGAAATACATGGATGCACAAACTGCAAAAATAGGCTTTATAGGTTTTGGCAACATGGCAAAAGCCATGGCAGAAGGTCTTGTTTCTTATGCTGGTTTTAACCACGCACGCATTTATGCTTGCGCAAAACACTTCAACAAACTTGAAGCAAGCTGCACAAAACTTGGAGTAAACCCGCTTAAAAGTGCTGCCGAAGTTGTGCAAGCAAGCGACATTGTTGTTATTGCTGTAAAGCCGCACATTGTCAAAAGCGTGCTAGATGAAATTAAACCAGCGCTTGAAAAGCACGGCAACACAAAGGCAATTGTCTCTGTTGCTGTTGGGCTGTTATATGACTTTTACAACAGTGAACTGGGCAGGTGCGCGCACCACATTTCAACCATTCCTAACGTTGCAATTTCAGTTGGCAGTGGTGTTATAGCCTGCGAAAACAAGCACACTCTCACGGATGACATGTGGCGCACATTTACAGAAATTTTTGGCAGCGTGGCACTAATTGAGCAAGTGGATGGCAAGCAGCTAAACTGCGCAAGTGCGCTTGCAGGTTCAGGGCCTGCATTTGCTGCAATGTTTATGGAAGCCATGGCTGACGGTGGCGTTAAAGGCGGGCTTAGGCGCGAATGTGCTTACAAACTAGCAGCGCAAACAATGCTTGGAACAGCTAAACTTTGTTTGGACGCCAAAAAACACCCTGCAGTTATAAAAGACGAGGTTACAAGCCCTGCTGGCACAACAATTAGGGGTGTAAGTGCGCTTGAAAATGCGGGCATGCGTGCTGCCGTAATGAACGCAATTGATGCTACGTTAAGTTAAGTTTTTTTAACGGCTGTTTTAATTGAAAAGGCTACATTTAAAAAGGGGTGTGCATGAGCGAAAACGAAAGTGATCTAAAACTAAAAACAACTGTGCTTGACAGCGCACAAATAGACCGCACACTCACGCGCATTTGCCATGAAATTTTGGAGAAAAACGCAGGTGCAAGCAACATTGTTTTTGTTGGCGTTATAACACACGGCGACACGCTGGCACGTCGCATGCGCCACAAAATGGCAGAAATTGAAGGTGCTGATGTTCCATACGGCAAACTTGACATTTCGTTTTACAGGGACGATTTCCACACATACTTAAACCCAAAAGTCAAAGCAACCGACATTCGCTTTGACATTAGTGGCAAGGATGTAATTTTAGTTGACGACATCCTCTACACTGGCAGAACTGTACGAAGTGCGCTTAATGCGCTCATGGACATTGGCAGGCCAAATTCTGTGCAGCTTGCAGTTTTAATTGACCGCGGGCACCGTGAACTTCCAATTTGTGCAGACTATGTTGGCAAACAAGTGCAATCTAGCCGTGCAGAAATTGTAAAGCTGTGTTTAAAAGAAGACGACGGCAAAGAAGCTGCTGAAATTTACGAAAAGCAATAAAAGGGGTTTACATGGGTTTTAAGCACAAGCACCTAATTGACCTGAACGCATACAGCAAAGAAGACATAATGTGCATTCTTGAGAATGCCGAAAAATTTAAAGCTGTAAATGAGCGTGAAATAAAACAAGTGCCAATTCTTCGCGGTTTTACAATTGTAAACATGTTTAACGAACCTTCAACAAGAACCCGCTCTTCATTTGAAATTGCCGAGAAGCGGCTTAGTGCCAACGTTGTAAACTTTGGCGGGTCTTCAACATCAACCGTTAAAGGCGAAAGCTTAATAGACACCGTAAAAACTCTTTGTTCCTACAAAGTGGACATGATTGTTGTGCGCGACAAACACGCAGGTGTGCCTGACAAAGTTGCACGCACAAGCGGTGTGCATGTAATAAATGCGGGGGATGCAAAACACCAGCACCCAACGCAGGCACTTTTGGACTTGTACACCATGTGGCAGCACTTTGGCAAGTTTGAAGGCTTAAACGTTGGCATTGTTGGCGACATTGCCCACTCGCGTGTTTGCGGCTCGTTAATTCCTGCGCTAAAAATTGTTGGGGCAAACGTTTGCGTTATTGCACCACCCACCGTTATGCCTGCGTGCCCTGAGGTTTTAGGGGCAGATGCTTGCACAAGCAACTTAGATGAGGTGCTGCCTGAACTCGACGTTGTGTACATGTTGCGCATACAGCGCGAGCGCCTTGAGGGTGCACCGTTTCCCTCGCTTCGTGAATACCACAACTTGTTTGGCATCACAAAAGCTCGTGAAGCGCTTATGAAGCCTGAAGCTGTAATTTGCCACCCAGGGCCGGTTAACCGCGGGGTGGAGCTTGACTCATACATGACTGACAACCCAAAACGTTCACTTATTTTAGACCAGGTTTATGCAGGCATTTTAGTTAGAATGGCTTGCATGTATTTGCTTTTAGGAGGTGAGGGCAGTGAGCCTTGTTCTTAAGGGCGCACGCTTAATTGACCCGCAAGTTAACATCGATGGCATTTTTGATGTTGAAATTCAGGGTGAAAAAATTGCTAACATTGCCAAAAATTTAGAAGTCGAAAGTGCGCACGTTGTTGACCTTTCGGGCAAAATTTTAATTCCAGGGCTTTGCGATGTGCACACGCATTTGCGCGAGCCTGGTTTTGAGCATAAGGAAACAATCTACACTGGCAGTTGTGCTGCTGCAAAAGGTGGCTACACAACAATTTGCGCCATGCCAAACACAAACCCATGCATTCACGATGCAGTTGGCGTTGAATTTGTTAAAGCTGCTGCGAAAAGTGCAAAGTGTCAGGTTGTTGTAAGTGGTGCATGCACGAAAGAGCAAGCTGGCGAGCAGCTTGCAGACATTGGCGACATGTATTTACACGGCGTGCGAGTGTTCACAGATGATGGGCACGGCATTCAAAAAGCAGGCATTGCACGCCTTGTTATGGATTACTCAACGCAGTTTGACTGCACAATTATGGTGCATGCGCAAGACAACTCGCTTGCTGGTGCCGGGCAGGTTAACGAAGGCGTTGTGTCCACCCGCTTAGGGCTTTTAGGTTGGCCGGCTGAAGCAGAAGAAATTGCAATAGCACGAGACATTGCTCTTGCCCGCCTAACAGGTGCTAAGCTTCACATCCAACACATTACAACTGCACGAGGGCTTGCGCTTGTGAAAGCTGCAAAAGCAGAAGGCTTGCCCATTACATGCGAAGCCACACCTCACCACATGTTTTTAACGGAATGCGACATAGACGACACCTACCCAACAAGCCTAAAAGTTAACCCCCCGCTTCGCACAAAGCAGGATGCAGCAGCGCTTATTGATGGGCTTTGTGATGGCAGCGTTGATATGGTCTCCACTGACCATGCGCCGCATGCGCAGCACGAAAAAGCACAAGAGTTTGAGCTTGCGCCGTTTGGCATGACAGGGCTTGAGTCTGCGCTAGCAGCAGTGCTAACAAACTTGGTTGCAACTAAAAAAATGAGCTATGCACGCCTTGTGCAAGTTATGTCAGTTAAACCACGTAAGCTTTTGCGCCTTGAACCAGTAAAGCTTGAGGTTGGAAGCCAAGCTTGCCTTACAGCGTTTGACCCAAATGAAACTTGGGTGTGCGGCGAGGGCGGCTATGCTTCACGCGCTAGCAACTGCGGCTTTGACGGAAAAAAGTTTACAGGGCACGCAACTGATGTTTTTGTATGTGGCAAACAAACACTAAGAAATGGGGTTATTTGTGAATAAATTTATGGAAAGCGTGCAAGTTGTTCAAAACGAACACCTTGCCAGCAGCATTTACAAGCTTGTTTTACAAGCGCCAAAAACAGCAAGTGCAATTTTGCCTGGGCAGTTTGTACACATGCAAGTTGCCAGCGCTAAAACTGCAATGTTGCGCAGGCCATTTTCGGTCTATCAAGCAAGCGAAAGCGAAGGCACAATTACCATAATATACGACGTTGTGGGAAGCGGCACTGAGCTTATGAGCAAGTGGAACGCAGGGCAAAACACAACCATTTTAGCCCCGCTTGGCAACACGTGGGCTGAAAGCGTACAACCAAAACGTGCGCTTCTAGTAGGTGCTGGCGTTGGTGCAGCACCGCTTTATATGCTTGCCAAAAAGCTTAAAAGTGCTGGCACAACCGTTGATGTAGCATTGGGCGGACGCACAAAAGACCTTCTGGTTACAAAAAACGATTACGAGGCGTTGGGGCTTCACAGCGTTGAAGTTGCAACGGACGATGGTACAGCGGGTTTTAATGGCTTTTGCACGAAGCTGGCAGAAGAGATGCTTGCCTCAAACGCATACGACTACGTGGCAACTTGTGGGCCTGTTCCTGTCATGAAAGAAATTGCAAGCATATGCGCCAAAGCAAATGTTAATTGCGAAGTTTCAATGGAAGAGCGCATGGCTTGTGGCGTTGGCACGTGCAAAACATGCGTCGTTAACACAACAGAAGGCAAACAGCGCACATGCAGCGCAGGACCTGTGTTTAATGCAAGGAGCATAAAATGGTAAATATGCAAGTAAACGTTGGCGGGCTTTTAATGAAAAACCCTGTAACGTCGTGCTCTGGCACGTTTGAATCGGGCAAGCAATACTCCGATTTCATTGACATTTCAAAACTTGGAGCCGTTACCGTAAAAGGCATGAGCGACACACCTTGGGAAGGCAACGAAACGCCGCGCCTGGCAGAAATTACAGCTGGCATGATAAATTGCATAGGGCTTCAAAACCCTGGTGTTCACGCTTGGATAAAAAACGACTACCCATGGCTTAAACAGCAGGGTGCAACCATTATTGCAAACGTTGTTGGCCAAAATGCGCAAGGCTATGCAAACGTAATTGAAGTGCTTGAGGGTGTTGATGTTGACGCCTATGAAGTTAACATTTCATGCCCAAATGTTTCTGAAGGCGGTGCTGCAATTGGGTCTAACCCAAAAGCGGCTGC
>CAYVDR010000027.1:0-1766 GCA_964450625.1 uncultured Senegalimassilia sp. | reverse complement strand
AATGCAGTTCAGCTGCCAATCATTGGCATGGGCGGCATAGCAAGCGGCGAGGACGCCGTGGAGTTTATGCTTGCAGGGGCTAGTGCTGTTGGCATTGGGTTTGCAAACTTCATAGACCCAACCTCCACTGTTAGGGTTATAGGCGAAATTGAAGCTTACTGCGAAGAAAACGGTGTTAGTGATGTTAACGAGCTGATTGGGGCTTTGCAATGTTAAATGAATGGAAAAACCAACCTGCAAAAGACCGCATAATTGTGGCGCTCGACTGTGAAGCTGACAAAGCACTCGCAATTTCCTATGCCCTGCGCAACCGTGCAAAATGGGTAAAAGTTGGCATGACGCTTTATTACGCTTACGGTGACGATCTAGTAAAAATTCTAAAGCAGCGTGGCTTTAATGTGTTTTTAGACCTTAAGTTTTTAGACATCCCCCACCAGGTGCGAGGTGCTGCGAAAAGTGCAACGCTTTCGGGCGCTGATATGCTAACCATGCATGCAATGGGCGGCGCTGACATGATAAAAGCGGCTAACGAAGGCGCACTTGAAGCTTGCGCTACACCTGGCATAAACAAGCCTGCAACACTTGCAATTACGGTTTTAACTTCAATGAACGAGCAAACACTAAAAAGCGTGGGTGTTAAAACACCGCTTGAAGCGCAGGTAGAGCACTTGGCACAGCTTGCGCTTGACAATGGCACAAGTGGTGTTGTTGCTTCCCCCATTGAAGCAAAAATGCTACGTGCACAACTGGGAAAAGACGCCCTTATTGTGTGCCCTGGCGTGCGCCCTAAAGGCAGCAGTGCTGCCGATCAATCAAGAATTGCAACGCCTAAAGAAGCGTTCGATGCAGGGGCTTCGCACATCGTTATTGGCAGACCAATTGCAAACGCAGCTGACCCAGTTGCCGCATTCGACGAAATTGCAGCTTCACTTTAAGGGCAGCAAAAGAAGTTTAAGTAAGACACACGAAAGGCCAAAATAATGGAACAATACAAATGCGACTTTATAGAGTTCATGGTGCGCTGCGATGCTTTAAAATTTGGCAGCTTCACGTTAAAAAGCGGCAGGCAGTCGCCCTATTTCATGAATGCTGGTGCCTACAAAACAGGTGAACAGCTTAAAACCTTAGGCGAAATTTACGCCAAAGCAATAAATAGCTTTTATGGCACAGAATTTGACGTGCTGTTTGGCCCAGCATATAAGGGCATCCCGCTTTCCGTTGCAACATCAATTGCAATAACGCAGATGTATGGCAAAGATGTTAGGTATTGTTCCAACAGAAAAGAAGTGAAAGACCACGGCGCCGATGCTGGTGTTTTGCTTGGCAGTGAAATTAACAATTCCGACAAAGTTTTAATCATCGAAGACGTTACAACGTCAGGCAAGTCCATTGATGAGACGTACCCCATTGTTAAAGCAGCTGCTCCAAACTGCGAAGTTATTGGGCTTCAGGTATCGCTTGACCGCTGCGAAGTTGCCAGCGGCAAAACACAAGGTGCACTTGCTAGCGTTGGCGAGAAATACAACATGAAAACAAATGCCATAGTTACAATCCATGAGGTAATTGAGTTTCTTTACAACCGCGAAATTGACGGAAAAGTACTAATTGATGCAGGCGTTAGGCGTGAGATGGAAGACTACTTAGCACGGTATTGTGCGGGGTAATTGCCAGTCCAATGGCGCGTTCTTAGAAAAATCCAACTTAATCGGTACAGCTTGTAATGAATGCGAAAAAGTCGCGCATAACACCTTTTTCGCTTGAGCACT
>CAYVDR010000026.1:0-12031 GCA_964450625.1 uncultured Senegalimassilia sp. | reverse complement strand
GCTGCAATCAGGCGTTGTCCAAACAGTATACCTAGCAATGATAAAGCGAACCATTGACTCAGCTATTGCTTGAAGGGTGCGGATTGAAGCAACCTTTCCTGTGTAGTTTTCATTAGTAAAGCCCACGTTGTTTTTGATATAATCCTTAAACTGCTCAGCAGGCTTACTAGTTGAAACTGCCTTTGCAATTTCAGATGGAATGCCATTACCAACCTGAAACCACGATTTAACCTGAAGAGATGTACCATGCGAGCCATTGCTACCAGTGGGAAACTGGTCACCGAATTGATTCGTACCGCTACCACCAACAGTAGCTTTGCCAACTTTCCACTCTGTTGATGTATTGAACCTGCTATCCAGTGAAAAACTAGAGCCAAGGTTATCGGCTTTAATTGAACTGATGTGGTCGCAAGCAGAATCAATTATTTTGTCAATAGTATAATTTTTACTAAGTGCCATTTAAATCACCTGTTCTAAATAATTAAAGGTCAATGTCTTTAAGCAAGCTATCCATAAAATCATTGATTATGTTCTTTTTAAGGCACACTTTATCAACAATTGTGTCAGCTGCATAAACATAAGGCAATGAATCATAGTCAATGGAAACTTTTTGCATGGCAGAGCTAATGTTCTGCATTGTATAAGATGCTAACGAAGTAAAGTACAAGTTAGGAATGTGCACAGCGTTGTCGTCCAGCAAACTTGACAAAGATTTTAGGGAAGCAAGAAAATAAGTAACAATTTTTGTATTAAAGAACTCAATTTCTTCCCTTAAGTCATTGCAAAGGTCAAGAAATTCAATGTCGTCAACAAAGAAAATTTCATCAGACTCATAAAGCTCTTCGTCAATAAGCTTGCCCTGAGCAATAATTACCAAGTTAGAAACAATGCTAGCATTGTTTAAGCATTCGCATTTGAAGCAAAACTTCAAAAACCTTTTTTTATCTTCGTAAGGCAAACCTTTAACATCCACTTGAACAATTGGGCTAAGTTTTGTGGGGTTAAAGGCGAACTTATAGTCTTCAGGGTTGACCCCTTTGCCCTTTGAGTCATTGTCTAACTGTAGGTCATGATTATAGTCTGCTGTGTACTGCTCACAGTCGCTTTCTGTAAAAGTAGTAAACTTCATTTTATCTGCCATGCTCAACCTTCTTTCTTAACTGAAAACTTTAAAAAATTATAACTAACTTAAACAGCCTTGAATTTTTATGCAATTTATTTTGCAGATTATTCACACAAGGCACTTGCAAGCATTACCAGCCACCATAAGGCAGAGACCATGTTTGACCATTGTCGTTACTGGTGTAAACGGCAGATGGATCATCTTGACTAATTGCAATTAGAGTGGTGTCAATTTTCTTAACAGAAAACACCTCGTTATCTTTACTATTAGTTATACCAGTACCAGTGTACTTGTAGTTAACTGCGTTCTGAAGAGCGCTAAAGTCGGCAATATCAACAGTAGACTGGTATGTTTCATAAACACCACTACTTAAAACACCATGTTCACTGCCTTTTGTAGGAACTTTATCAAGAGAAGACAAGGAATCATTTAACGTTTTAAGAGCAGCGTAGATTGTTCTTGCCTGGACAGGCAATGTGCTGTCACCACTGATTACGTCAGTAGTAAAAGCACTTAAGACCAACTTGCCACTGTCGTTGACTATAAAAATTTTGCCAGAATCAGCCTCTGACTGCTGACGGTTAATTTTTTCCGTAATGGCATCATAAACTGCCTTTGCGGATGGGTACTGCTGGTCGGTAACAGATGAGTCGATTGTAGTAACCTTATGGGCTGTAACCTCGGAATCATCTGAGGCTTTGGTAAGCAGCGACAACTCTTGCTCAAGGGATGCAAGGTCTTGCTTTGTGGCTGCCTCATCTTCTGCCGCTTGACCGACTTTTGGAAGACCAAAAGCTGCGCCAGCACCAACTACTGCTGCGGCAACACCACCACGGATTAAGTTTCTTCTTGAGAAGCGCTCGTTCTTTACAGAAGACACTGCGTTAGTTGCTTCAACTTCAGCCGATGATGAATTTACGTTGCCTTGTGAACAAGCTTCATTTTTAATGTTGTCTGTTTTTGTTTCCATAGCGCACATTCCTTACTTATCGCTTTTATTAACACATTAACTTAGATTAACCATTATTACAAGCTGTCGCGTTTAGCTGACCTTCTTTTATTTGCATAGACAAGCAGTGCGATAACACCAACCGCTACACAGCCTAGAGCCATTGAAGCTGCGGCCTTCATTGGTGTAGCACCAGCAGATAGAGCAGACTCAACAACATTGTTGGAACCAGAATTGCTTGTAACTAGCTTAGCCTCCTGCACTGGTGAATTGCCATGAGCTTGGTCGCCTTGCACATAATAGAAGACTGTAGCATTTGGGGAACTTACTTCCGCTGGAGCAAATTCTGACCACGATGACACATCGTTGGCATTGCCAGTGTCCGAAACACCGTACATTAGCGTGCCGCCCTGTGCCTCACCTGGATTAACAGTAAGCTTTGTTGTTAGCCCGTTTGAAACCGTTGAAACAGTTGGCTGGCTTGTAGCTTCGCCATTCAGCGATTCCCAAACTGCATAAAGCTTAACGTTTTCGCCAGATTGGGCAATGTCTTGAATGACTTGCGTGTTGCCGTATTCTGCTTGAGTAGCATCGGCACTTGTTGCCCAGCCCTGGAATGTATAGCCATCGCGAGTGAATGTGTTAGATGACAACCTGTCGGCTGTGCCAGACTCAACTTCTTGGTTTGCCATGCAACCAACGCCGCCATTAGCACTGTAATACACATTGTAGGACTGTTGTTTAGCCAATGCGTTTGGAGAGATGTCTTTCCAAATTGCATACAGTGTAACACGTTCGCCCTTGTTAGCAATGTTGTAAATTTCACCTTGGTCTTCGTAGTTTACAGAAGTAGCACTTGCGTTTGTTGACCAGCCTACGAACTGATAATTATCGAATGTATAAACATTCTTTGGCAACTGCGTTGACTGATCGGCTGCTACAGATAGGTCGTTCAATTGCCCTGAACCGCCGTTAGGGTCGAAGTGGACAATGTATGTGTCACCTTCTGGCACTGGCTCGAGTGAGTTGTCTTTCCAAATTGCGTACAGAGTAACAGTTTTGCCACTTTCTGCCAGGTCGTTAACTCTTGCGCCGTCGGTGTAAGAAGCATTAACATCTGTGTAATCCATTGACCAACCAAGGAACGTGTAGCCCTTGCGTGTGTAAGCGTTTGCTGCAAGAGGTGTTGAGACGCCACGTTCAACAACTTGGTCTTGCATTGTGCCAACACCACCGTTAGCGTCGAAACGAATTGTAAAGCCTTCAGTTGGGCTGACTGGCTTGACTGTACCTGACTCCCAAACAGCATACAGAGTTACCGTAGACTGTGCATCAGCCAAGTTGGAAACTTCGTATTGGTCCGCAAACGAAGCAGTGCTTGCTGTAGGTGACTTAGCCCAGCCCATGAACGTGTAGCCTGGGCGATTAAACGTGCACTTAGAAAGTGCGGTTGGGGTTTCAACCTCAAGCACTTGGTTTGACATTGTGCCATAGCCACCATTAGCGTCAAAGATTACAGTGCAGGTTTTGTCGGCTGAAGGAGTGGTGTCGCTGTTAGCGCGCCACACTGCATAGAGTGTGTAAACCTGACCTGCTGATGCTAGGTGTTGGACTTGTTTATTGTTTTCCAAACTTGCCGAGGTTGATGAGCTGTCTGGTGACCAACCAACAAATGTGTAGCCTTCGCGAGTGAATACATTAGATGAAAGCCTTGTTAGTTGATCGACACCAACTACCTGGTCTGCCATGTCGCCATCGCCGCCATTAGCGTTAAAGCGCACTGTGTAACCATTCGTAGTTGGATCGATTGGGTCTTGCGACCTATCCTTCCACACGGCATAGAGTGTAATTTTTGTACCTGCCTTAGCTAGGTTGTAAATGGAGTGCTTGTCGGTAAGCGATGCGTCATCTGCATTTGAATTAGTGGACCAACCTGCAAAATAATAGCCATCTCTTCTAAACAGATTGCCAGGCAAGTTTTTGTGTGCGTTAACCTGGACAGACAAGTCTGCCATGGAACCATCGCCGCCGTTAGGGTCAAACAGGACTGTGTACGCTGTTGATGGATCGTCTGGTGTTTCCGTGTCTTGCATCCAAACTGCATATAGAGTTATTGAACCACCCTTTTCAGCAAGGTTAGTTACTACACCGCTATCGGAGGCTGAAATTGTTGTTGCGTCTTTTTCATTGGCCCAGCCTTGGAATGTGTAGCCTTCGCGAGTAAAGACGTTCTTAGCAAGTGTTGTAGCCTTGCCATATTCAATTAGCTGCGATTTCATTTCACCAACGCCACCGTTAGCGTCGAACTTCACTTCGTAGCCATTGCTTAGCGTGACTGGCTCGACTGAAGCGTCCTGCCATACAGCATAGAGCGTAATGCGACCGCCTTGCTCAGTTAGGTTGTTAGCGTTGCCTTGGTCTTCAATGGAAGCTGTCTTATTAAATTTATCGGTTGTCCAGCCAAGAAACCTGTAGCCATCACGAGTGAGAGTGTTCTTGGTTAGTGGAGTTGATGTGTCACGCATTACAATTTGGTCGTCCATAACACCATCGCCACCGTTAGAGTCGAAACGCACTGTGTAAGAATTACCCTGCGCAATGGTTAAAACGCCCCTGTTAGCCAGCACCTTATAGTTCTTAGCAATTTCACTGTCACTTCTGACAACTGGGTTTAGCAGATAAGCACCAGGTGAGCTTTTTGCTGTTGCAGTAGTTTCTATGTCAAAGTCAACACCTTCGGTTAGGGTTTCGCCCTCAATAAAGTACTCGCAAGTGTATGTATATTCAGGCAATTCATCGCCATAGGTAATTGACTTGTCGTCACAGGAAACAATTGCAGTTCTCTTCACAATAGAGGAAGTTAAGCCTTTTGCCGAGACAACAATAGAGTAATCAGAAACTTGAGTTGTTCCGCCGCCTTCTATTGTAACTGAGTCTGCATTAGTTACTGACACGCGTTTATTCTCACCAACGTTTTTGTCATCGTAGGCTGCATTAATATTAGAAATAGTAACGTTTTCAGAATTAACACCTGTTCCATAATTGTAATTGTTAATTGTTGCAACTGTAGTGCCGTCGTATTCCTTGCTGGCTACAACCATACTTTGAGGAATTGCCACATTAAGTGGCATTGCTGTAATTGTAGGCCTGCTGTCACCCTGGTACACTGCGTCATCAATTTTGTAAGTGATATCGTAATTTCCAATTTTATTAATAGTGCCACCATTAACAGTTGCATCAATAAGAGATGCAGCATTTTCGCTAACAATAGGGTTAGGGTCATCAGCTACATGTGCAGAAGTGTAGACTACTGCACCACTATTTAGTTTGAAGCTTAATACCTCGTCGCCTGCACCATAAACATCCTCAGCAGTGGCTTTAGCATCAACATTGCCGTCGTATTCTTTACCCACTGGAACAATTAGCGCTTCCACTGAATACTTCGCAATTGTTGTGTCTAGTTTCATTACAGTGGAATCATTGTGGTTATTATCTGCCTTTATGTAATAGTAAACATTGTAATTACCAGCATCGGTTTGCTCTGGGACACTAGCTGACCAAGAATCAGTGCTTGCGGTAGACGGTTGAGTATCACCAATGGCATACATAATTTGACCACCCGTGCAACCACCTTCTGTAACTAATTTTTGACTGAATGCGTTATATACCAAGCCATCAATAGTGCCTGGGTGCATATCAAATTGCGAATCCACTTTATTGATTGTTAAAGTGCCAACAGTAAAGTTATCGTCAGAGAGGGTAAAGTTCTGCATTTTTGTTGAGGCTTTGTTTGGCACAAAGTGGACTTTATAAGTGCCTGCATCAGTTGGAACGCCGCTGACAAGCTGGTCATCTACTAGTTCTTCGCCTTCTGTTTTGGTAGTGTAAATTTGTATAGAGTAATCGGTGTTTAGTTCAAATTCTAAGCCGTTAGGGGCATTTTCAAAGGTGATGTTAAAGTCAGACATCTGCAGCGAATCGCCATAGTGAATTGCTTTATCGGCAACCTTAACCCTTAAACCAATCTTGTTGATTTTGAATGTGACCGTTGTTGTGCCAGTGTAATTGCCCGAACCTTGCAGCGTGATGGTAGGCTTTTGTGCTTCAGTTGCATCATCGGGGGTTACAGCGGTGTTATTTTCATATTTCGTAATTGAGAAATCGGAGCCGTTCCTAAGCTCGCTGTCGCCGTAAGTTACGATTGGCACAGGTTTAATTTCAGAGCCAGTATACTCGTAATCGCTGATAGGAGAAACTACAACATTGTTTTCAGTTGCAGGGCTTTCCGTATTACCCAAATTCTTAGGGTTCAGTGTTGTTTCTAGTGGCGCAAAGCCAGTTTCGCTAAAGCATTCCAAGTCAACGTGGTTGCTGTCACCTTTTATATAGTAGTAAATGTATTTAGTGACTACCGCGTTGCTTGAGTCGTACTCTACTTCGCGCTGAGTAGGAACTTTGCTTGTGAACAAGTTTGTGTCAAGCTTTTTCAGTTCGTCCTCTGAAAGCTTTTTGTCCGATGTGTAATAAAGGACTGTGCCGCCGTCAGCTTCGCCTTTGGTAATTAGGTCTTGGTATAGCGTGTTATAAACTAAAGTACCCATGCCAGTTGGAGCCGTTGTTATGGACGACTTAGCTTTAGTGATTGTATACAGGGCAGTTACAAACGTTATGTCATAGTTCTTGCCAACATTTGCATCAGCAATTGCGGTACCGTTTATTGTGTAGGTGCCAACGTTCTCACCTTCAACGCGGGCGATTGTGAAGTCAGTGCCTACTTTAAAGGTATCGGAGCCTTGAAGCCCTTCAACGTTTGTGACGTATGGGTTTTCAGTTGTTGAAGTTTTCTCATTAAATTTAGGGTCGTCTTCACCATAGGCTTTTTGACCTGCACCAAGAGTGACTGTTGCAGGAGCCTTTGTGATTGTGCCCTTTAGAGGGTCACTTGGATTTGTAGTTACAGTAACAGTGTAGTTAGATGTTTTGGTACCGTTCAAGCCCACTACAGTTGCCGATTTCATGGAATCCGCATTAGCAATAATTGTTTTTTCAACGCCAGCATTGGCATCTTCGTAGGTTGCAGTTACGCCACGCACTGTAAATGATTCACCAGTTTCTGCTTTAGCATCGAAAGAGTTAACTTTTGCGGTTGTAGTGCCATCGTAAACTTTTGTGCCAACGTGGCTTGTGTCGGTTGCGCCATCAAGCGCGCTGGATGGAACATAGAGCGTAATTGGCTTTGGTGTAATTTCAGCGCCTAGCGTTGAGTTGTTATATGTGATTGTATAGTTCTTGTCACCGTCTGTTATTGCGCTACCAGATGCATCTGCAACAGTGAACTTAGCTGAGCTTAGTGCACCCTCATTCAATGTTGCAGAAACCCTGTGAGCAACATCTGGGCTGGAGAATGTAACTGGGATGTTTGTTAGTTGCCCACCCGAAGCATTAGTGAATGTTAGCACTTCGCCATTTACACCTGTTGCAGTGTCAAGCGATGCTGTGCCAGATGTTAATGCATCGTAAGTTTTGCTAGCAACTGTTGGGGAAACCTTTAGCGTGTACTTTTGAATTTCCGCAGCTGTTTGAACCTCAACAACCTCTGAATCGTTGTAACCTGAAGCTTCGTCTGCTTTTGCATAGCACCAAACTTTGTAGCTGCCAGCATTTGTGCTAGTTGGAAGGCTTGATGACCAGTCAGCATCAGCCGTTGTAGGTTTAGTGTCAGACACCTTGTAGCGCAGTGTGCCACCCTTTGTGCACTTGCCGTCATCATTAACAAGTTCTTGAGCTTTACCGTTGTAAGTAAGCTTTTTAGCCGTTGGAGCCTGAACTTTCAGTACATCTGGCTCAACTGTTAAGCGACCGTATTTTTCTGTGGTAATCCATGAGCCCGTATAGCCATCTTCAGCAGAGGCTGGTGTTGTTGTGCCGTCCCAAATGTGCTTTTCAAATTCATAGTTTTTAGTTTTCTTGTTAGAGTAAATGTTGAGTTGAATTTTATATTCACCAACTGGTAGTTCAGAGGAAAGCGTAACCTTAGCGCCCGAGTCGTCGTACAACTTGAAGTCATAGTCAACGTCCTCGACCATTGTATCATCGCCTTGAAGACCACTGAATACAGCAGACAGCGCTGGAACGTCCTTGCCGTATGTCATTGTTTGATTGGCAACAACTGCACCTGCATCGTTTGCTGTAACTTCATAGCTTTGATTGGTAGAGCCAGTGAACTTGCCAATGCCAGTGATGACAGCTTTAGCAGTTCCTACACCATCATTGTCACGATAAGTTACATAGTAGTCTGTGCCTTCAGTGAGTGTGATTTCTTCTTTTGTTGAAGGATCATCACCAGCACCGACCTTCATTTTGATTGTAACTTTTGGGTTTGTAGTTGCGCCATACTTAACATCTCCAACCTCAATTGTTATTGGGTTTGATTTTGCACTGGCGGTTGTAGCATCGGCAGTATCGGTAATTGGCTTCTTGGCAATTTTTACGTTGTCGACAGGACCTAAGACGCCTGTATCTTCGCTGTCGGTACTTCTAACAGCACCATAATAGACGCTGTACGTGCCTGGGTCTGTTGCGGCAATGTTTGATGCCTGGCTGGCATCCGTAATTGTACTAATAGCTGAAACGCTATCTGGTTTCTTCTCGTTAATTGTGTAGTAAAGGGTTGAATTGGTACCTGTTGTGCCTGCATTAATTAACTCTTGGCTTGCACCGTTGTAAACCAAATTTGCTTTGGCTGTAGGTTCGGTTACAAGAATTTGTTCTGCTTGAATGAAGAACTCTGTAGAAACGCATTTAACATTGTAGTTTTGCACTTTATCAGTCTCTATAACTGTAGGAACTACATAGTACTTATTTGTATCACTAGAGGCAACACTGCTTCCAGTTGGCGTGCGAGTTAGTTTGTAATCTACTGAGTTGGTAAATGTTTCGCCGTTCTGCAAACCAGTTACTGTTGCTGTGAGCGCAGGGTCTGAACCACCAACAGTTATTGAGAGTTGCGATGCCCTAATGACTGCGTCGGCTTTAGTAATTTTAGCCATTATTTTGTCGCCATCAACTAGAGTTACCTTATAGTTTGAGGCAAGCGCTGTACCAATGCCTACAACGGTAGGATTATTTTTATTTGTTACCGTAACTTCTTGGTCAACAATTTCTTTTGTGCCATCTGCACCAGTTTTGTCGCCAAATTTAACGTCTTTACTTGCGAATGTGCCTTCCAAACCGCTGATTGTAAGCTGCTCGCTTGCACCCATTGCATTCTTCACATCGTCCACGGAGACATCAAATGAAGCAAACGTGGCTGTGTTTGTGCCATCGTAAGTTTTGTCATTTGCAACATAGGATGGGATTTTAACTTCAATTTCCTTTTGGGAAATTTTTGCATAAAGCTTGTTGGTTTGGTAGTTAATGGTGTAGTTGGAAGCTTTTCCTTGACCACCTGTAACAGTAACATCGATTAGGCTTTCTTCCTTGGTTGTAGCTGATTCGCCTTCGCCAGTTGTAACTGTTTTTGTTGTGTTAAACGTAACGTGCACGCGCTCATCAGCATTAACGCTGTCGAATGTTGCGTCGAAAGCTGTTGCTGGGGAAGCTGGAGCAAAGCTAATGGTTTCACCATCAACGCCTGTTATTGAGTCAATTGTGGCTGTTGCTGTGTTTGTGCCATCGTACACTTTGTCAGCGACTGTTGGCGTTACCTTAATTTCTTTAGGGTTGATTGTTGCATATGACCTTGTGATCGGGTCCTCGCCAATGTCAACTGGGATGCTAACACTGCTTAGAATTTCAGAGTCGTAGTGGTTGCTGTCGCCTTTTGCCCAGTAGTAAATGTAGTACTTGCCAGCATCTTTGTCTTGAGGCACGCTTTCTGACCAAATAGATGCAACTGTAGTGTTGTCAGCTTGATACTTTTCAGTTGGCGCACTGTTTGCTGCGGTTGTTGTGTAGTAGTAGATGTTGGCAGCACCTGTATTAGTAATAGAACTTATTAAGTTTTCGCTTTTACCAGAGTAAGTTGGTTCAAGGGATTCTGGAGCATCGAGTTCAAGTTTGGCTTTGTCAACTGTGAACTCAAGGTCAAACAAGTTGCCTTTGTAAAGGTTATCGCCCAAGCCTTCAACCTCTACAACATATTTGCCGGCATCAACAACATGGTCAACTTCTGTGTCATATTCCTTGGTTGATTCGTTGTATTTTTTGTATTTCACAGAGTAGTCAGAACCTTTAACAACTGCAGCGCCTGTTTCCTCATCGCGGACAACTGGTTGCAAGCCTTCTTCAAGTTCCAAATTTTCGCCTGTGTACACCCAATCGGTAACAATTGGTTCAACGGTTAGTGGAGAGTTGACTACGAAATCGCCGCTGCTAAGGTTTGCGCCAGAAACATTGTCATAAACGTAAGAAACATTGCCGTTCGTTGTTTTCATTTGAATGCTGTTTAGCTCCCAAGTGCCTTTTTCATTCAGCTCTGATTGTGGGATTGTGCCTTCCCAGGTTGTGCCATTGTTTGTTAGCACAACTTCATGGCTAAGACCAGAAACTGGCTTGGTGTAGAAGGCATGCACCTCGCCAACTTCGCCAGACTCAACTGAAGCATTTAATGAGATTTTTTGGTCGCGTTTGACGATTGGGGTAATTTCTGCTTTTGCTGTGCCGTCGGTATAGGTTGGAGCATTCTTTGTGCCACTGGTGCCAGCTACATTAACTTTAGATGTGGTTCCGTTGTCTTCCAGTGCCAGGTTGTAAGTCCAAATGGTGCCGTCTTCGGCTATGCTTTGAACAACGCACAACGTCCATTCACCTGTTGGCATGTCGTCTGTAACAGTAACTTCAGCCTGCCACACACTCCCGCTTTTGGTCAAAGGAATTTGCTTAGATGTTAAATTGGATGGGGAACGCAAATATGCGTAAGTTTGACCAGCAATTGGCTCGGCTGCGCCAGTGCTGTCGTCTTTTGCATCGAACTGTGCGCTGACATAGAACTTGCCATTCAAAGAAACATTTGGAATGTCCTTGCTAGTAACGGCGTTGTTGATTTTTGCTGACCCCAATGTGTAAACTGGGCGCGAAGCCGTGTCGCTTGCACCGCTTAAAGTAAAGCTTGCATCTTCAACGTCTAGAGCATTGTTGTCGAACTGGTCGTTTTCAACGCTTGACTCAGTGCCAATGCCAGCAAACACCCACGTGCCGTTTTCCATTGAAGTTGTAAGCGTGATGCTGCCTTCCCAGGTTGTACCACCATGTGTTAAAGGAATTTGGTAATACTTGCCACTAATAGGCATGATGTAATAAGCGTAAGCGTTTTCAACATCGTAGCCGTAATCAGCATCTTCAAGACTAATAAAGATTTTGTTTGTTGCTGATTCCTTGTAATTAGCAGCGTCAAGCTCAACGTTTCTGTTAATAACGGCTGCAGAATAATTGATTTTTGCAGACGCCTGCGTTGTGTTCACAAGGTTTGTTACAACTGAAACACCGCCCAAGCACATTACCAGTGCAAGAGCCATAAATACAGTAATAACTGGCTTTGAGAACTTCGCGATTTGTTTGCCAACCCTAGCCATAAAACCAACTTCCTTCTTTAACTCGGCATGGAAACTTACATGTAATTCATTATAATAGCAAATAGCAGGTTTTACGTCAAGAAAATTTTACATTCCAAACTATGATTTAATAAACGGAACAGCGCACATACAATATGGTGTGGTTTTTGATTTTAATCACCCACTTTGTGCTGATTAATGGGCAAAATGGTTAAACACATTTTGTTAATCTAGGAAAATTTTTAGCTTGGGAGGGTGAGCTTGAAACGAACATTTACAAAGTCTGGAATTCAATTCCACAATTTGATAATGCCAATTTGGTATATTTAACACCTGTAAGTTTAGGAGGCAAATTATGAACAGTACAGCAACCAAACCAGCAATGCCAAAAGGCGTTGAGGCAGGCGT
>CAYVDR010000025.1:7811-12302 GCA_964450625.1 uncultured Senegalimassilia sp. | reverse complement strand
AAATCGTCGTCACGTGCAACAATTGCCCACTCGCTGCTTTCAAATGCTTCAGTTGCAATTTTAGCTGATGTTTCAAAGGCTTGCTCACCTGCCAGGCGTTTAATTGATGCCTCAAGCATTGGAATGGCTTCGCTTTCAGTTGCCCTGCAAACGCTGCATGTGCGCTGCTTCATGCCATTAGCGGTGTTTGTGGCCTGACGTGTGACAACCCACTCGCCCCATGTGTGGCCGCCCGCACAAGGGTCGTCGCCGTCTATAATTTTAAACTCAGCAGACATTTGACCTGTGTAGTTGCCGCATCCACGAATGTAGACAGTGCCTGTTCCAACTGCTTCATTGTTAAGGTAGCTAAGCGTGTAATCGGTGTTTTGCACAAGCGTTTTGCCGTTAAAATTAACAATAACGCTAGGGCACACAGCCCCCCCAGTGTAGCTTTGCGCCGAAATTGGGTTTAGCGTTGCATTTTCCAAATTGGCAGGCAAAATTGAGAACTCGCCAGAGTAAGTGCCTGTGTACATGCTGCCAGTTTTGGCAGTAATAGTGTATGAAGCCTTGCCAGCTTCCACGTTGTTGCTGTAGGTTATGGTGTAGTCTTGCCCCTCAACCAAACTAAAGCCAGCACCCTTAGTATAGCCCACTACTGGCGTTTTTGATGTGCCGTCGTACGTTGGACTTTTGCTGGATTCAAGCGTCCACTTAACATATTGCGAAATGTCGGTGCCTGACATGTATTTTGTGGGTTCGGTTAACTTAAGTTCGCCTGTAGCACCATTGCCTTTGCTGTTTGTGCAGAAAAGCACGGTTGCATAAACGTTGCCTATTGTTGCTTTACGTGGGCTTAGCTGTGTGCCATCTGCGCTTTTGTAGGCTTGTCCATCGAAGCTTATTAAATCGCCAGATTCGTTGTAATACTTAACTGGGTAGGTGTTTGTAAGCCCGCCGTAATTGTTGTACGTGCCGCCAGATGTGTGCGAGAGTAAAATACCACTGCCATAGCCTTGCGTGCTGTCGCGTGTATGTGCGTCCCAATCAACAATTGGGTAGGCATACACTTGTACAACTGGGCATTCAACGCCTATGTTATAAGGCGGTGTAGCAGCGCCGTCTTGGTTTTTATGCGCACCCCACTGCCCCCAGTACATGTTTTGCGTCACAACCTTAAGCTGTTCTGTGCTGTTTGTTGATGCATTATAGGGCACAATGTGAAACGTTTGCGTTAAAGTGCCTGTGTATTTGCCAATGCCAGTTACGGTTACCGTGCAAGGGGTTGTGCTGGCTGGCTTAATTGAAGTGCCATCGGGGTTGTAGCCGCTGCTTTTTGTTACATCGGTTGTGGAATAGCTTACGGTGTAGTCCTTACCTTTTTCCAAGTTCATTTTTGTGCCAGATGCATTTTTAAACGTTAGCGTTGGGTTTACATCGTAGCCATAGTTGTACTGTTGGTCAGCAATGGATTCCAGCGTGTAATCTGTAAGGGCGGTGCCATCAGTAATTTTAAACGTGCCAGTTCGTGGCGTTTGGTCGCCTGCACCCAAGTTTGCAAGCGGGGTTACTTTGTAGGTGGCTGTGCCTTTAGCAGTGTTATTTTCGTATTCAACTGTGTAGTCGGTGCCCTTTTCAAGTTTTACACCATTGAGAGAAACCGTAACCTCAGGCTCAACAGCATTTCCTGTGTAAGCCCATTCATTTGCTGCAACGGAAATGTCACAGTCGCTAAACTTTGCTGGCGTTATTTCAAAGTAGGAAATGAAGTAGTTGCTGTAGCAGTTTTTATCAACTGGCTGCACAGTAATTGCCGCACGCACAGGGGATGTTTCAGATGTGTAATCCGTAACATCACGGTTGTTGTTTTTGGGGGTTACTTTGCCTTCATTTGATGAAGCAGGGTTTGGGTCGCCAGAAATAATTGAGAAATCACTGCCTTCAACAAGTGTGCGACCGTTATATGTCACAACAGGGTTTGGGGTGATTGGTTCACCAGTAAAAGTAATTTGAGGCCTGCCATAAGTTTTTGTGCCGCCAGTTTCGGTGTAGAACGAAGATGTATCGTTGTCCCACAGCCATTCGTCGTTGCCATACGACATTTTCTCAAACGTGCATTCGGTGTAGAGGCTAAGCGTGTCTATTGAGTAATAGCCAAAAGCTTCGCCTTCCAAAACGGTGCTAGTGCTTTTTGCAGTTGCTTTAACAAGATAACCCGCTGGTGTGGTTTGCGAGGTCATTTTAGTAAACGAGTTTTTGCCAGAATATATGGCACCAACAACACCACCATTGCCAGTTGCGTAATAGATGTTGCCTGCGCTGTCTGAGATTATTTCTTGGTTGCGGTTGTAAAGCTTCCAATCTTTAGTAAGTGCATTTAGCTGGGCGAATGTGTAGTCGCTAACGGGCTCTTTTGTAATGCCGTCGTCAAAGGAAATGTAGCCCAAACTATCGTATGCCACGGTAGAGCCTGACGTGCCGCGTTCAACTGTTGCCTTTGAAACCAGGCTGGAATAAATTACTATGTCGTATTCACTTGCAGAAATTTCACTACCAAAAGCAACAGCCTTGATGGATGTTGGAAACACCACTTTGCCAAAGTTGTACTTGCCGTTGCCAACTTGAATGGAAGCGTTCGACAGCGACCCTTTGCCTATGCTGTAACTTGCGCAGTCCGCAACCGTGCCGCGGTAAAGCCCGATGCCAGTTATGCTGGCTTTATATGTCTGTGAATCCGTCATGGCGCTTGCATCTGCTTGGGGGGTAACGAAAAAGTCGGTGTTTTGCACAAGCACTTTGCCGCTTTTTAGCGTTACTTTAAGCGTTGGAATTGGGGACTGGCCTTCGCCTGCATAAGGTGCAGCTGAGAGTTGTTCAACACTCGAAATGGAATCGGCTGTAAGCTCAATGCGCTGATCATCGGTTAAGTTCGCCCATGTGTTTAACATTGGGTAACCAGTGCTGTTTATAAACCAGTAAGTTTCCCATGTTTGGTTTTGAGCATTTAGCGAATTTAGGAATGCAGCACTTTCGCCACTTTGAAGCTCGGTTGCACTGCGAACCTCCAAGTTGGAGTGAATGCCCATGTCATTAGCACCAATTACAGAGTCGCTGTGGTAAGGCACGCAGCCCTCAAGCATAAGGCAGTCGTGAACATCGCCCTCGTTCTGCCCGCAAATGCCAGCTTCACGGTATTCCTGGGCTTTGTCGGTGTTGGCTGTGTAGATGCCGCCAGTGTTTAGACATGCATAAATTTCACCTGTAACTTCTGGGTGGTCGTCGCTTGAGAAAATTGCACCGCAAATGCCTGCCATGTAATAGCCGGTTTGAGTGTTGCGCACCTCGGCATAGTTGGCGCAATAGCTAATAACACCTGAATACGTTTTGCCGCAAATGCCACCAGAAATTGGCTTGTTCCAGCGTGTTGTTGTGACTTTGCCTGCTGTTTGGTTTGCTGTCCAGTCCGTTGGGTCGGAAACTGTGCCGTTGTAGCAGCGGGTTATAAGCACTGCTGTGCCAACTTCGCCAGCAATGCCGCCTGTTGCTACAAGCCCTCGAACTTGGCCTTCGTTGTGACAATCGGTAATTTTAATGCCAAGCGCAGGGTCGCCGTCGTTGTATTTGTCGTCTTGTTCGGTAACACTGCGAAGCCCGCCACAAATGCCGCCTGTTTGGTCGGCGCCACGGTTGCCCTGAAGTGTGCCGTTTGCTCTTTCAACTGCAGTGAACACGTTGCCTGTTGTCGTTTTGTTTAGCGGGTCGTATGTGCCGTTGTGGCAGTTTGTGAT
This sequence comes from uncultured Senegalimassilia sp., assembly GCA_964450625.1. GTDB lineage: Bacteria > Actinomycetota > Coriobacteriia > Coriobacteriales > Eggerthellaceae > Senegalimassilia. The sequence continues at coordinate 8,532 of CAYVDR010000025.1, read as the reverse complement.
GCTGCCATTGCTGTAGCCGCAAACACCGCCAACAAAGAAAACGTTAGCATATGTTGTTGTACCAAACCTGTCAGCACTGCCAGCACCTGTGGTTTTTGAAGTCACACTGCCTTCGTTGTAGCTTTCGTTAATTGTGCCGTAAACATCGGCTGTGCCAAAGCGGCCAACAACGCCACCGAAACTGTCGCCCACTCGCAAGCCCTCGGATTGGTCGGAGCCTGTGTCTGGCGCATCGCTTGCAATTTCAACGTTTAGGCTGCCCATAAAGCCGCAGCGGTCAATGGCACATGCACCACTGGCGCCACTAACGTCCTTGCCCTGCGAATAGCCAATTAAGCCGCCAACAAAGCGTACGACGTACTGCTCGTCTACAGTTGACAGTGTTGTACCCGTGCTGTTAACTGACACTGGCATGTCAGACCAGCAGTCAATTACCATGCCTTCAGTGTAGCCCACAGCAGAGCCCACGTTTCTTACCAAGCTGGTTGCTGTTTCAACTTTCACGCAACCTACTTGGTCTTTTTGAAGCGTTAAACCCTGGATAATTGCGGTAGACGCACAATAACCAAACAAGCCAGCGTTGCTTGTTTTTGTTGTAATGTACAAGTTAGACACCGTGTAGAAACTGCTGCCACTTTTTTGCACGGTGTATGTGCCTGCAAACGGGTTAGCTTTTGTGCCAATTGGCTCAAATTCGCTTGCGGTGATGCTGCTGCCACCT
>CAYVDR010000025.1:0-7711 GCA_964450625.1 uncultured Senegalimassilia sp. | reverse complement strand
TGGCTGCTGGCATTTGCAGCACTGCCTTCGGCTGCCGTTTGTGCTGCGCTTTGGGCTTCATTGCTGCCCGCTTGCTCTTGCAAGCCATTTGCTGCTAGCGCTTGCGTGGAAAATGGGAATGCAAGCACAACGGAAAGTGCGCATGCAATAACTTTTGTTAACGTTCTTTTTAACATAAGCAACTCCTTATACAACTGTTAACTATTACTTATTGGATTGTTATTAACTGGGTCAACTTCGCCTCGTTTTACCTGACGCCTGTACCAACAAAACGCATAGGCTGCACCGCCTAAGAACATAGCACCCGCACCTGCTGCGGTTTCTGGCAAAAACAAAACTTCTGCGTCGGGTGTGTCAATTACTTCCTTGCCGCTTTGTTCAAGTTCGCGCATGCGAGTGTTTTTGGTTGTTGTTGTATTTGTTGATTCCTGCGGCGTTTGAGAAACCTGCTGTGTGTCTCCCCTGCCTGTTAAATCGCCAGTACCTGCACTGCTTTCTTGGTCGTTTGCAGCAGCCGAAGAGCTTATTGGACTGCCACCACTTGCAGCACCGCCAAATGCCCCGTTTGAGCTTGAGCTACCACTGCCCGTGCCAGAGCCAGTGCCGCCACCACTGCCGCCAGTGCCCGAAGCACTGCCGCTAGCATTGCCACCGCCGCCACCGCCAGTTGGGGTGTGAATTGGTGTGTCGGGGATTTCAGGTTCTTCAGGCGAAGGGGTGCTGTCGCCGTCGTGTTCTGGTTGGTCTGCGATAACAATTATAATGTTGCTTAGCTTATAAATGCAGCCACTGGCATTGTTTGCGCCGTTGTTTTCGCCGTCCGTTGAATCGGCAGGCCCATACTTCATGCCCCACACAAAGCGAATTGTGCCATTTGAGCCCAGGTTAGCATAACCAGAATCGTTTGGGTTATTGCCGTTGTCGTAATACCAGCTTAGCGCAAGCATTGGGGCAACGTTGCTCTGCCCCAAGTAATTGGCATCGGTTGAAAGTTTTCGCATGTAATAGTTGCTGTAGCGGTATTGCGTGCCAAGCAAATCGTCGGCACTGTGTTTTTCGTTGCTTTGGTAGCCGTCTGCGCCTGTGAGGTATAGCGTTACAAGCTGGCTGGAATCAACGCCGCATAAGTTTAAAAACGAGCCAATGGAAATGCCATTTACATACGCTGTGCCCCAGCTGTACCCGCGCTTTTGAAACGTGTACCAGCAGTTATACGGCATGCCATACGCTTGCATCTGCTCCCTTGTTATTGTTATGTCTTTCGAGAGCAGCTCAGCTCCATTGCGGTAGTTTTTGTAATCCGTTTCTTCAACAATTTGTACATTAATTTCAGATGTGTAGCCTAAGTCTTCTTCAGTAGATTCGCGAGACACACGTAAATCGGCTGTAATGTCGTTGCCAAAGTAGCCACCACCTGCAACTTTTGCCTGCACACGCGCCTGCGTAAACCCAGATTCTGCCGTGAATGTGCCCGTGTCGGAAATGGTTGAGTATTGCTCGGGGGTGCTTGTGTCGGCATAATAGTTTGCCCAGGTAAGCCCTTCAATTGGTTCGTAGAATGAGTTTTTCTCAACGTCTCGCTGAACGCCAGTTTCTTCGTCTAGAATTCTGTAAGTTACTTTAACGCCAAGGTCAAGCAAGTTAATGCCGTCTGGCAAAATAACGCCAGCACCATATGGCTCGCCTTCGGAATTGATTATTTGAATGGAGTGGATGTAGCTTTCGCTTAAAATGACTTCCACTTTTGCGTCTGAAGTAAACAAAACCTCGCTAGAGGCAGCATACTTTACCGTGCACCTAAAGTAAGCGTAGCCGCTGTTGGAAGACGGTGCAGAAACATTGCCAGCTTCATCAATTGTTGCAACATTTGATGACGGGTTGCCCTCAAGGTCGGTTTCACGAACAAGCTCCCAAGAATAATCCAGCGAATCTTGCCCCTGCTTTGTAACGGAATAGTTGGACCAGACAACGTAAGCGCTAAGCGAGGCCGTTGTTCTGTTACCACGGAGCATAACAATTTGCGGCACGTCTTCTTCGTTGTACGGGTATTCCCAGCCGTTGTAACACTGCCAGTCCGAATAGTTTAGCCCCATGTAAATTGGGGTTACGGTTGCGGCATCGTTGCCGGTTATGTTAATGCTGGCTTGCAATTGCGCAGCACCATACATAGACCAAGTGACAGGCAAACCAAGCACTGTTGCGCTAAACGAAACTGTGCCGTTGCCAGCGTTAAGCGCTGTGCAAGTGGAAGAGGCCCACGTTGCAATTTCTGAACCAGAGGTTACGTTTATGGTAAGTACCGCACCCAGCTCGCTTGCGAACTTTTGCTGCTTTACTTCGCCTGCTTTGTTAGTGTATGAAATTAGTGCATCGAATGTACAAGATGCACCTGGCAGGTTGATTGATGGCGTGTTAGCACCTGCAAATGAAATAGCGTATTCACTAAACGTTGCATCGCCAGCATTTTTGTAATACAGAGCAGCCGATGTTGCTGTTAGCTCTTCTTGCGGCTCGGGCTGCGGTTCTGGCACAGGGTCAGGCTCGTTGCCGTTAATGTTTACGCTAATTTCAATTGGGGCAACGCTTGTGTAAACACTTGAAGTGCATGTAATTTTAAGCGAGCCATTGCCTGCTTTAAGCGGCGTTAAAAGCCCGTCTTGCTTTTGGCTTACAGGAAAGTGGGCGTCGTCTGTTTGGCTGTCAACCTGCTCAATTTTTGCAAGTTGAGTTTGCGTTTCAGAACCGCTTGTGTCATATGTGTTTGCGATAGCCCATGTAATGCCAGCGTCTGCCATGGATGCTTCCACTGTTTCTGTTTGCCCAGTCGCGCTGTCAAGAAACGTTAGCTGTGCTTTGAACTGTATGGTGCTTGAACTTGTGCTTACGGTTGGGGTGTTTTCGGCTGTGCGCTGTGCTGCGGGGTCGTAAGTTTTATATGTTGGGGCAGTGTCCGTTGGGTTTTCGCTATACGTAACCTCAATGGATTGCAACTGCTTTTCGCTAGTGCTGTAAACTTGAGCATTTGCTTGCGCGCCTTGTTTTAGTGCAGCACCCAACGCACTTGGCAGAACTGACGAGCAGCTAAGCACAAGCGTTAGTGCAACAAGCGCACAAAGCATGCGCCTTAACATGTTGCTTGCTTTATGTTTGCACCTGCTTGCCATTGTTGCTTTACCTGCCTTAAACTGCCAACTTACCTGTTGCTGCTGTTAGAGGTGGTGCTGCTAGTACTGCTGCCACTGCCAGATGAGCTTCTAGAGCTTGCGGCGGCAGAGCCCGTGCTGCTGCCCGAGGAACTTGAGCTTGCAGACGATTGACCAGAAGACGAGGATGAACTTGTACCGTCAGCCTCTTCTTCAACCATGTATAGCTTGCCCGTTTCTGGGTCTTGGTAAATGCGACCCATGTCAACATAAGACGCACCACCGCTTTCGATGTCGCCGTCGGTGTTTTGCACGTTGTCAACTTGCTTGTAGTTTTCAGATTTTGAAACTTCCGTTACGTTTAAGTCGATGTTCCACGCCACAACAAGTGCGACCATAAGCCCGCAAGAAAGCACAAGCATGCAGTCTGCCAAATTCGCAAGCCCGCTTGTTGGGTCTTCCTCTTCCCAAGTTGTGCGGCGGCGAAGCGACATGCCGCCAAAATTTGAGTACTTACCCATTTGCCTGCCCAGCCTTTCCTGCTGCTACGGCACCAGCATGCTCGGGGCTTTGCTGACTGACTGTTTGAGCGGCTGTGCGCCCCTTGCCAAAGTAGCGGTCAAGTTCGTGCGTTGGCTTAGTTGCGTCAAGCTTGCCACCATCACGCAACTTCCCAATTTTTTCGAGCATGCAAACGCATGCAGCTTCCAGTGCCCCCATGTAGTTGTCGTACCAGCGGTGGCGAATTTTTGTTACAACATAAGTTACCATAGCTACCAAAAGCCCAGCCACGGTTGTGTCAAACGCAATTAGAAGCGAAGACGAAAGCGTGGCAGTGTCGTTTAAGCTTAGCGAATAAATGCCAGGCCCCAGTGGAATTAGCGTGCCCATAAGCCCAAACATAGGTGCCACTTTTGACACGCTTGAAGTGCGTGAGATTTTCTTTGTATGGCGGTTTTCAAGCTCGTCCATCAAACGCTTCGCAAGTGCCATTAGGGCATCTTCAGGCAAGCAGCGAAAATCCCACAGCGTTAGCAGCGCACGCTTTTGGTTTGCAAGCAAGTTCGACTTCTTAGCAATTACCTCGGGCACTTCGTTTGGTTTTGCCTTTGTTAGCGTTTCCATGAAAGTGGGCATTACAACTTTAAAGTGCCTGTGCTCTGTAAATGTTTCAACAAGAATTGAGCCCACGCACCAAAGCGCATAGCAAATTAAAAGTAACAGCGCAATAACTGTTGGTAACAGCAATGCCTGCGAAACAATGTGTAGGATGTCGCCGAAGTATGTTTGCGATAAAATGTCCATGAGAAATTAAACCTAACTTAGCCTTTCACGTTAATTCTAACTAGCATAAAACGCCTGTTTATTTGCGACTTTACAACGCATGCCAACCATTAACTTATGCGCTTTGTTGCAGGGTAGCTTGTGCCCAATAGGTTTAGCATGTCAGCGTCGGATATGCTTTTGCCAAAGAACAGCTCGTAGTATTCCTTGCCAACTTGCAGCATGTCAACGTCGAATTTGTCGGGGTAGAACATGTTTGCAAGCCACTGAATGCCCAGGTAGCGGTTGCAAGCCATTGGGCGGTCGACCCAAGCAAGCGGCGTGTTTGGCATGGTGTAGACGCGCCCGTCCTTCACAGCTTTAATTGATGCCCAATCGCTGCTTGTGCGAATGTGGTTGTCGGCGCCACCACGAATTTCTTCGTCCCACGCAACAATAACTTCTGGGTTCCATTTAATAACAGACTCAAGCGACACGTCCGCCATGCCAGTTGCATCGAACAATTCAACCTGCGCAACAACACGCCCGCCTGCAACATTGAATGAATAGGCATGTTGGCTTTCCGCTGGTTCAGTTTGCAAGCCCTTAGGCCCTTCTGCATAGTAAACGCTAACTTTTTCGCTTTCGGGAATGTCTGCCACTGCTTTTGTAACCCGCTCGTAGGCACTTTGACAGTAGTCACACAATTCTTTTGCACGCTCCTGCCTGCCCAAAATGTCGCCAAGCATGTCGTAGGCTTGTGCGATGCGGTCAAACGAACCATCAATAAGCACAACAGGAATGCCAGTTTTTTCTTGGATGTCAACAGCCTCTGAAATGTTAGCTTCGGTTAGCTCAATGGATGAAATGGAGAAGATAATTTGAATGCCCTCGCTCATGACAGCTTCAACGTCCATCTCGCCAGTTTCAACCGAGCCTAGGTAGTTAAGCTTGCTTAGCACGTCTGGCAGGTATTTCTTAGCATCTGCAGTGTAGCGGCTGCATGTGGCGCCCATTAAGTCTGGGGCAAGCGTTAGCACAAACACTTCTGCAAGGCCGCTTGTAAAATAGACCTTTTTAATGTTTGAAGCCGTGGGGATTGAAAGCTCACGACCAGCATCGTCTGTGATTGTGCGAACACCTTTGAAAACTTCGTCGCCTTGCTGGCTTTTGCAAGCACTTAACATGCCCGCACCTGCAACACTTGCAAGTGCGGTAGAAGCATACTTCACAAATTTGCGGCGGGTAAATGGGTGTGGTGCACTTGAGGTGGCAAGTGCGTTATTGCTGGCAGAAGGCTGAATTTCATTTGCTTTGTTAGACATGATATAACCACTACTCGCTTTCATTTAAAAATGGAATACAAACTTTAGTGCGAAGCCCTGGTTTTACTTCAACTTCCACAATGTGAGCATCGGTGTCGTATATTGTGTGCAGGCAGCTGTCGGTCATGACTTCCTCGGGCAAGCCGTCGTCAATTATGGCGCCTTTAAGCATTGCAATAACACGTGTGGCGCAAAACAGAGCATGGTCGGGGTCGTGTGTGACCATGATAACGGCAGTGCCTGTGCGTGTTAACTTTTTCGTTTGCTTAAGCACCATTTGCTGGTTGCCGAAGTCAAGGCTTGCAGTTGGCTCGTCCATAACCAAAACTGCGGGCTGTTGCGTTAAAGCACGTGCAATTAGCACAAGCTGCTGTTGGCCGCCCGAAAGTGCAGTGTAGTCGTGTTTTGCAAGGTGCGTGATGCCCATGGTTTCCATGGCTTCGTATGCAATAACACGGTCTTTTTCACTTACACGTGAAAACTGCCCAATGTAGGGTGTGCGCCCCATAATTACAACGTCTGCCACACTAAACGGGAATGGTGGCGTGTGCGCCTGGGGGATGTATGCGAAGTATTTTGCACGCTCGGCTTCGTTCATGGTAAGCGAATTTTTGCCGTCAACCGTAACGCTTCCCGCCTTAGGCTTTAAAATGCCAAGCAAGCTTTTGAGCATTGTTGTTTTGCCGCAACCATTTGGCCCAATTATGCATACAAATTCGCCTTTTTGCGCCTTAAACGACACACCGTGAACAATTTCAGTTTTGTCGTAAGCCACGTGTAAATCACGCACATCAAGCAGGATATTTGAACCTTTTTGCTGCGTATCAGCCAAATTTTCACCTGCGGCCTTAGGCGCTTTTGCACCCATCATTTCAGCTTCACTAGCAGTGTTCTTTTTAACATCAGCCATTATTTCCACCCCTTCATTTGACGGCGGAAAATAATTATGAAGAACGGCACGCCAAGCAAGCTGGTTAGAATGCCAATGGGGATGCCAACATCGGATACAAGGCGTGAGACGTTGTCTATTATTAGCAAAAACGTGGCACCCACAAACATGCTGGTTGGAAGAAGCACTTTGTAGTTTGGCCCCACAATTGCACGTGCCAAGTGCGGGATTACAAGACCAACGTAACCCACAATGCCCGAGACTGCAACCGAAAGCGACGTTAGCAGTGTGGATGCAAAAATTACAAGCACACGCACACGGCGGGTGTTAATGCCCATGGCGCGTGCTTCTTCGTCGCCAAAAGAAAGCACATTAAGCTTGAAGCTTTGAAGCAGCAAAATACCAAAGCCTGCAACCATTGGCAGGAAAACAGTAAACAAATCTGCCCTGTTCACGGATGCAAAACTGCCCATTAGCCAAAACGTAATTTCTGGCAGTTTGTCCTGTGCGTCCGCAACATACTTAACAAGCGATGTGCCAGACGAAAACAGCGTAGACACCAAAATGCCGCCAAGGACAAGCCCCAAAATGGCGTCGTACTTAACAATTTTTGTAAGCCACACGGCCAAGCCGACCGCAAGCATGCCGCCTGCAAATGCAAAAACTTGCACCATGTAGTTTGGCATGTTGAACAAAAGTGCAATGCAGGCGCCTAAACTGGCGCCAGCCGAAGAGCCCAAAATGTCGGGGCTTACCAGCGGGTTTTTGAACATGCCTTGGTAGCTTGCACCCGCAACGCTTAAAGCAGCGCCCACAAGCACCACAAGCAAAATGCGCGGGAAGCGCACGTTGAAAATTACTTTGTCTATGCGGGCTGCTTCTTCGTCCACCAGCAAAACTGAAGGGTCAAAAAAGTGGTTGTAGAGCCCTTGAAAAAGCTCGGGCGGTGAGATTGCATAGCGCCCCCAAGCAAAAGAGAGCACTATCATTGCAAGAAGTGCAAGCAGCAAAAGCACCTTTACCCACAAAGGAACTTTCCTGTTAAACGTTTTGTTTGCGGCATCTTGGATGCTTGTAGCAGCAGCACTCAC
>CAYVDR010000024.1:0-12480 GCA_964450625.1 uncultured Senegalimassilia sp. | reverse complement strand
CACATTTGCCAAGGCCGTTAAGTCCAAAGGAGGTGAGCTAATGAAGGCTTACGAATTATTGTTTTTTGTTGCTCCAACAACAAGCGAAGATGAACGCACTAACGTGCTAAGTCGCATTCAAAACACAATCCTTGACGTTAAAGGCACTGTTGACAACGTTGATGATTGGGGCAAACGCAAACTGGCTTATGAAATCAATGGTTTAACAGATGGTGTTTACACACTAATTGATTTTCATATCAGCCCAAACCAAGTTTCAGAGCTAAATCGTGTATTGCGCATTCAAGACGCTGTCGTGCGTCACATGATTGTTGCCCGTACAGACCGCGATTAAAGTTAGAAATTTGTGTGGGCTATTTGCCCACAATTTAAGCAAGAGAAGAGGTAAAAAAATGAGCATCAATCAAGTTTTAATTACTGGCAACTTAACACGCGACTCTGAACTGCGTGAAACGCAAACCGGCTACTCAATTCTAACCTTTGGTGTTGCGGTAAACGAACGCAAGAAGAACCAACAAACTGGCGAATGGGAAGACAAACCAAACTTTGTTGACTGCAAAATGTTTGGTAGCCGCGCAGAAAAGCTACATCAGTACCTAACAAAGGGTCTAAAAGTTGCTATTAATGGCAGGCTTAACTACAGCTCTTGGGAGTCAAATGGTCAGCGCCGCAGTAAACTTGAAGTTATCGTTGATAACTTGGAGTTTATGACGTCTCGCAATAATGCATCGCAAAGCTATGGTTACTCACAGCAAAGCAGCAATGCTCAGGCCGCACAGCCAGCAGCTTCAGCTCCTACTGTAAACACCTCGTCTTCTGCTTACGATGAAGACATTCCATTTTAAAGCAAAAGAGGTTTTTAAACATGGCAGAATACACAAAGCAGCCTCGTCGTAAGTACTGTCAGTTCTGCAAAGACAATACACAGTGCATCGACTACAAAGACACACAGTTGCTGCGAAAATATGTTACAGACCGTGGGAAAATTAAATCCCGCCGCGTTAGTGGTGCTTGCATGCAGCACCAACGCGAAGTTGCAAACGCCATTAAACGCGCTCGCGAAATGGCTTTGCTGCCTTACTCCATTCCTGCAGTTAGCGGTCGCTCCGACCGTCGCAAACGTAAGTCTTAAAGGGGGTTTCTCATGAAAGTTATCCTACTTAAAGAATTACAGGGCAAAGGCGGCGAAGGCGATGTTGTAACCGTTGCTGACGGTTTTGCAAACAACTACCTACTGCGCGAAGGCATTGCCATTCGCGCAACAAAAGGCAACCTAGCACAGCTTGAAAAGCGTAAAAGCAACATTGAAAAGCGCGAAGCTACTCGCCTTGAAAATGCCAATAAGCTTAAAAAAACGCTGTCTGGTGCAACCGTTGCAGTGGATGCAAAAGTTGGCGAAGAAGGTCAGTTATTTGGCTCCGTTACAACAGCTCAAATTGCTGAAGCACTAAAAGAAGCTACAGGTGCTGAAATCGACCGCAGGCGCATTGAAGTTGGCAAACCAATTAAAACCGCAGGTGAGCACGAGGTTGAAATCTCAATCTACCGCGACATTAAAGCTAACGTTAAACTTGTTGTTGGTGCAGAGGCACAAGCAAAAACTGCTAATACCGAAGACGCAAGCGAAAAAGACGGCGAAAAACCAGCAGAAAACGCTGAAGCTTCAAAAGAAGCTACTAACAACGAAACAGAAAGTGCTTCTAAGGAATAGCCACTAGCTTCTATAAAATTAATTCTAACGTGTACGCGCGCCTCAAGCAGTTAATTACAACTTGCTTGAGGCGCCCTTTTTTTCTTTTCCCCTTGCCCGACCCTTTTTATGTACAAGCTAAACTACGCACCTAAACGGGGTACGTGTCAGAAAAACATGCATCGCAAAAGCCTTTATGGCAAACGTTTGGCAAGCTTTTGCGCAAGCCATCAATACTTATAAACGCAAGCGATGTTGCGCCAATCCATTCACACATTTCATCAAGCGTCTTATTTGCTGCAATAAGCTGATCTTTTGTGCTTGTGTCTATGCCGTAAAAGCATGGCGCTATAACCTGTGGCGACACAATGCGCAAGTGCACTTCGGCAGCACCAGCACTTTTAAGCATTGCTACAAGCTTTTTGGAAGTGTTGCCGCGCACAATGCTGTCATCAATAACAACAAGACGCTTGCCGGCAATAACAGACGGCAGCGGGTTAAGCTTCAAACGTATGCCAAGCTCACGCATTTCTTGTGTTGGAGCAATAAACGTTCTGCCAACATAGCGGTTTTTCACAATGCCTTCCGCGTAAGAAATGCCACTTGCCTGCGAAAAACCTAGCGCCGAAGGAATGCCACTGTCAGGCACACCTAGCACCATGTCCGCATTTGCAGGTGCTTCTTCGGCAAGAACTTTGCCCATGTTCAAGCGCGCTTCGTAAACACTTTGCCCATCAATTACAGAGTCAGGTCGTGCAAAATAAACGTACTCAAAAATGCAACTAGCGCGCACTCCTGGCGCAACTGCCTGCTCACAAACCATACCTCGCTCGTTAAAACGCACAATTTCGCCAGGCGCAACATCTCGCACGTAATCAGCGCCAACAATGTCAAGCCCGCATGTTTCGCTAGACACAACCCACCCCGCATTTTCAGGCAACTTGCCAATGCACAAAGGCCTAATGCCATTTGGGTCGCGAAATGCATAAAGCGCCTCGGGGCTTGCTAGAGTCATGGCATACGCCCCCTGCATGTTTTGCATAGCATAAGTTATGCCTTCGCGCAAATGATGCGTCTTTTTAGTAATCTCACCAATAGCCTTAGCAGCAATTTCGGAATCGGTGCCAGCATTTAACTGAGCGCCTTCACGCCCTAGCAATTGCTTCAGCGCGCTAACATTTGTTAGCGTGCCATTGTGCGCAAGTGCAATTAAAGTGTCATCAATCGCAGAGATGTGCGGCTGTGCTGCTGGCCAAAAATCCTTAGCACCGCTTGTTGAATAGCGCACATGCCCAACGCTAACATAGCCTTCCAGCGCACTTAAGGAAGCTTCGTTAAACACTTGCGTTACAAGGCCTAAATCTTTAAAGGCAAGAATTGTTTTGCCGTCGCCAACAGCAATGCCCGCGCTTTCCTGCCCGCGGTGTTGCAGCGCTTGCAGCCCAAAACATGTCATACGAGCAACATCCATGCCCGGTGCAAAAACACCAAAAACCGCGCATTCCTCTTCAAGAGTGTCTTTCGTAACAGTCATAAAACTCATTGCATCGCACCTTTCAGCGCACTGTCAACTTCACCAGCCTCGACAGATGAATCAACGCCATTCGATATATTTTGCCCAGAAGCTAGCGTTTGCTCAACATATGCAAACAAAACCCACCTGCCGTTATATGCATAATTGTCACACGTTGAAAACATAAAAGTCTTTTGCATTTCCGCTGCACTTGCAATGCCACTAGCAGGCACTACGCTTCTAGAAATTTTATCGTTTATGTAATTTAGCCTTTCGTCTTCACTAGCAAACGAATACTGCGCAATTTGCTCTTGCGCGCTTGTGTGCACTAGGCTAAACGTTTTTAACTTGTAGTTTGATGTGGGGCTTAAAACATAAACGGTTCGGCAAGAGTTAAACGTATCTGCATCTTCAAAATTAGCAATATCCGAAAACATAGAGCCATCGTTTAAATGATGCCCGAACACTATATTGTTAGAATTTGAAAAATCGCCAGCATTTTCACAAGCCAAAAAAATGCAACCGCACGTTGCAACAAGGCTTGTTTCGCCCCTAAAATTATGGGTTAGATAATACTGGTTATCGCTTGCTTGAACTATAGGGTAATTTATGTTTGTCCCGGGAATGTAAACCCAACCAACAACATCGGGGTTTATCTGGCGCAGTTCATCCCAATTTACGGTAAAACCAATTTCTGAATTAGCTTTAGTTAGCCCAAGGTCTTCAATTTCGTCGTAGGCTTTTTTGTTAAGAAAGTAGCTTGCACCAATAAAAATTAAGGCAGCTAGCGCAAGTAAGAGCACAACAAGTGCAACCCGAAATACTATGCGCCAAACGCCGCCTTTTTCACTCCTCCGCTTCATAAAAAGCCCCCATCAGCTAAGGTTTTACTACCTTGACTAACAGTGGCGCTTTTCACGCAAAGTGACATTACTTCTTTTTCATTTCGTCTAAAAAGCCTTTAACAATAAACGCAACAATAATCAAAACAATAACAATTACTACTACTGGTATAAACCAAGGGGATTGCAAAATTTCCATTGTGAAACCTTCTTTCAATAACTACATTTGTGTAAAGAAATTTACCGCGTGCAATATTACCTAAAAATATTTATGTATGCAAGCGCGATTCCAAAGCATCGTTAATTGTTTTCAACGTTTTAACCCTTGCATAATACTTATCATCTGATTCTAAAACAACCCAAGGTGCAAACGGTGTTGACGTTAACCTAAACATGTCTTCAACCGCTGCATAATATTGCGGGTATTTGTCGCGGTTGCGCCAATCCTCTTCCGTTATTTTCCACTGCTTAGCTGGGTTTTCCTCGCGCGCGCGAAACCTAGCAAGCTGCGTTTGTGAACTTACATTTACCCAGAACTTTAGCAAAATTGCACCCCAGCGCACCATTTCTTGCTCAAACTCGTTAATTTCATCGTAAGCTCGCGCCCATTGTTTAGGCGATGCAAAACCCTCAACGCGCTCAACTAAAACCCTACCATACCAGCTGCGGTCATAAATTCCAACATGCCCCGCGCGCGGCAAACGCGTCCAATAACGCCACAAGTGGGGGTGTAAAAGCTCTGCCTTTGTTGGTGCAGGGCTAGTAAAAATTGTGTAAGAGCGTGCATCGAGTGCCTGGGCTACACGTTTTATAGCACCTCCCTTGCCAGCAGCATCCCAACCTTCAAACATTACCATTAGCGGCACGCGCGCTTGATACATTTCCATTTCAAGCTCTGCCAAACGCTTTTGCTCGTCTTTTAACTTAGCTTTGTATTCATTGGCATCAAGCACTAAATCGTTTGAGACCTCACTTAGTTTTGGGTAGTTTAAAAGCGTTACAAACCTACTTTTTTCTGGTGCAAAAGCTGCTTGTTCTTTCGCTTGAAGTTTTGCCTCGTTGTCAATTTCGTTTTGTTGTGCCTGCGTTCTGCCTGCTATAGGCAGTGTATCAAGCGCACCAGCACTGTTTGCCTGCGCTTTTTGTTTTGCAGCTGCATCACTTGCATCAGGTGTAGCATCAAGTGCGCCTTGCAGAGCATCAACTAAAACCTCAGCAATTTTCAAATTAGTGCGCCTTTTATCTTCCCCATTTAGCAAGTTCCAGCGAGCATACGAAAAGTCACTGCCTTCCAACAATTTGTCGTACAACTTATATGCCTGCTCATATTCGCCATGACTAGACAACTTATCGTCGGGCACGCGCCAAGCAGTTTTTGGGTTACTGCGAAGTTTTGTCAAACGTTGAATTTGCCCTTTCTTTGTTACGTGAACAAAAAACTTAACAACAATGTAGCCGTCGTCTGTAAGTTGCCTTTCAAAATCGGCTACACTCGTTAACGCTGTATTCAGCAAATCCATATTACGCTGCTTAGCAGCCTCTTTAACCGCTCTATCAATTGCAGCTTTGGGGTTTTTAACCTTGCCGTCTTTTATTTTCGAAGGCGACAGGTGTGAATAAAGCATCCTGTGCATAGCCGTTGTATACCAACCGCGGTCGTAAAATGTCATGGTGCCACGCATGCCCAGGGCTTTCCAAAACTGCTGCATAATTGGGTAAAACCCACTTACGCCTTGTTTGTTGCCCGCAAACGTTGCGGTTTTAATAACATCAAGGTCCTCAGTTACATAAACGCTTGTCGCACGTGCGTCTAGCCTGTACATCAAATCGGAAATGCGGCTGCCCTTGCCAGCACCATTCCAGCCCTCAAATAAAACAACAAGCCCAATGCCAGCACTTCTGGCTTGTTGCTGCAACACAACAAGTTGTTCCATTAGCTCATTGCGCTTTGCTTTATATTCAGCCTTAGGCATTTTGTCTTTTGAAAAATCAACAGTCTCTAACATTTATTCTGCCTTCCATTAGTGTTCATTCAATTGCGACTCATGTTAGCACATGCAACAACAAATAATCTCATACATCTAGAAATGTTTGTTTAACGCCATTCAGTGAATCAAAAAGTTTTGCTATACAGTTCACATGCATTTTATTCACGTTAGAAATACAACAACTCTATCAGAAAGTTTTATTAAACATGGAAACATATGGCGTCATCGATTTAGGCTCAAACTCCATCAGGCTTGTTATCTACAGCCTAAAAAATTCTAAGAAAAAAACCTATTGCTCAAAGGATATAAAGCGAGTGCTTAATGACAAAGCAATGGCAGGGCTTGCTGCTTATGTTATAAACAACAAATTTACGCAAGCTGGCATTGATAAAGCTGTTAGTGTTTTGAAAAGCCACATAAAGCATGCCTCCTACTACAACTGCAAACGCCTAGAAGTCTTTGCTACTGCTGTCATTCGAAATGCTAACAATTGCAATAGCGTGCTTAGCGAAATAAAAGCGCGTACTGGGCTTTCAATCTCACTGCTTTCCGCACACGATGAAGCACACCTAGGTTTTGTGGGCGCTAGTTTAAGCAACGAGCTTTCAAATGGCACTCTAATTGACATTGGTGGCGGTTCAACTGAAATTACCTGCATAAACAACGGTGTGGACAGCAACAATATTAGCTTGCCGCAAGGCTCTCTTTCCTCGTTCTCAAAATATGTCAGCGGAATTATTCCAACTAACTGTGAAATGAAAGCCATTAAAACTGAATTTGAAAAACATATTTCGAAACTGCAAAACCCCAGCGTATATAAAGCTAATGTGCTATATGGCATTGGAGGAAGTGCACGTGCATCAACAAAAATTTACCAACAACTTGCAAACCTTGATAAAAGACCACATGAAATTAGTCATATTCAACTTCAAGAAGTTTTAAAAGCAAGTGCCGCTAACCCAAATGCTTTCAGCCACACTGCACTAAAAGCTGTTGCCGACCGCATTCATACAATTGTGCCAGGCTGTATAATTTTAAACACAATTTTTGAAAAATTAGAAGCTGAAAAATTGATAGTTTGCAAATACGGAGTTCGTGAAGGCTACTTGCTTGATAGAATGCTAAATTAAACCGTTTGGATTTATAACAAGCAGCTTTTAGCAATTATGAATGTAACTTCACATTTTAATGCACATAAATTGTTATAAAACATTGTAATTGGCTTTTACAACAATATAAACTAAGAACTTTACAAATTTACTAAATCACCTGTTCACAAAGCATACGGTAAAAAATTTATAACAATAAACAAACAAATTGCTACACTAATTGTTGTAAAGTTATAACGAAGGCTAAAAATGAAATAGCAAATTATAACAAAAAATACTATACAAATGCATGTTTCTTGTTATAATTTGCAACGCACGCGACAGGCGCGTGTGGCAAAGCAAAAAGAAACCCCCTAGCGCCAACTAGGGGGCAGTAATAGTGATCAAAATAACGACCACTCACTCACAGTCATTATTTTATCACCTATTAGTTACCTGTGCAAGGTAACTAAATTTTCTGCACTCTTTTTCCTTTTGTCAAAACAAAATAAATTTTAATTTTGCAACAATGGCTATGTTGCAGATAGGTGAAATATGCCTGCATGTGGCTTAAGTTGCCCATCAACAGCTTCTGCTAAAAATGAATGGGAAACATTCTATAACTTAATAACACACGATGACCGAAACAGCTACTATATTGTTTCAAGTCTAAACCATGGCTCATGGAACGAAATTGCAGTCAAGAAGCAAAACCTTGCTGCATTAGGCTTCAACAAGGGCATAAATTATTACATCACACATAACGGCTTTACCAGCACATCGCGCAAGGCGAACACCGTTAGACAACTTAACTCTATGTTTTTCGACCTAGACTGTCACGGGCATAACAATAAAACGACGCGTCAAGCTGTGCAAAACACAATTATTGCACTTAACAAAGCAGCCGAAAATGGCAGTATACCCAAACCAACAATGACTGTAGATACGGGGCGAGGCCTACAGCTTTACTACGTACTTGAAAAATCAATCCCTTTTAAGCAAAACAGTGAAGCTATTTTTAACAAAACATCTAATGTTAAAAACTCACCTGTAAAGTTCTTTACTGACATTCAAAATAGACTGTTTACAGCAATTAAACAAGCAGTTGCAAATGTAAAAAATATTGAAGTTGACCAAGCTACCAGTGACCATTCACGTGTTAGCAGAGTGCCTGGAACCTACAACACTAAGGCAAAGTGCTTAGCAAAGCTTGTATCGGTAACAAGTAACCTTTACTCACTTAAACAGCTAAAACAAAACATTGACCAAGGCAACAAAATCAACAACCAACAAAAAAATGCAAACAAATACAAATTTAGAATAAAGCAAACTGTAAAGCAAGACAACTTACCTTTATTAAATAGCAGGCTAACAAAAATTAAAGAATTACAAGCTTACCGAAAGTATAAATGCGAAGGAAACCGCGAGCTAATGTGCTTTGTTTTTTACAACACTGCAGTTCAACTGTATAAAAAAGAAACCGCAAAAAAACAGCTAGAAGTATTCAATAGCAATTTTATAAAGCCACTAAGCAAAACAGAACTTAAAGGCTGCACCAAATCAGTAGATAAAGTAGTAAATTATAACGGACAGGTTGGGTATTATCTTATTAGTGCTTCTAAACTAGTCCAGCTACTAAACCTAACCCCAACAGAAATAGAAGAACTTAATTTTTTTGAAACTAAAAGAACTATACAGCGCAAGCAACAAAAGAAATCAACAAAAGAAAAAAGAAAGAAAAGAGACAACATAATAGTAAACTTATACCAAAAGGCTAAGCTTACACAAAAGGAAATAGCAAACAAAGTAAAATGCTCAGTCAGAACGGTCGCAAGTGTACTAGCAAAAAAGAAAAAACAAGAAAATAAAAAACTAGCTAAAGCAAAAACCCCAAAAGTAGGGGCAAAACAGACGTCAAAAGCAGTATGCAAAAAATTGTCATACGGGTTAGGTGTGCCTTGCCCTGCTCGTGCTATTGCCTGTTTCTATTTAGGCAACCCCATTATCTCCTACACTGCTTCAGCTGCTCTACTGACAAAACTCCCTGCTTCAACTACTCTTGTCACTTTTCTTACTTTAGTCGAACTTTCGCTCCAGTTCCCTTATAAGTGCCTTAACCTCGCCTACAAGTTTGTAGTCTATCTCTACACCTTCTTGCTTGTTTGCTTTCTTTATTGCATTTTTTGCTGTTTTCAAATAGGCATTAATATCTTTTTGGTTCTTTTTTTCTTTACTACTTTGTTGTTTATTATTTTTAGAAGGTGGTATTATTTGATTTTTAGTATTTTTTGATGTTTCAATTAATTGGGTAATTTCTTCTGAGGTGAGTTCTTGATCCGTAATTTTATCAATAACTTTTGCTTGATTTATACTTGGCAGTTTTGAAAGCATTTCTGCTTGTGTTTGGGTTATTTTACCGCTATCAAATAATTTATTACCTTCTTTGGATAAGTTTCTTGCAATGTTTAGTAACACTTGAGCAGTTCTTTCGGAAACGTCAAAATGTTCAGCTAAGTATGTTTTGGTGTTAACTCCTTTTAGTTTTGGGTCATCTTTACGCCATTCTACAAGTTTATCCGCTAGAACTTTAAAGCCTTGGGCTCGTTCTGATGGTTTGATTTTACGTTGCCCAATGTTAGATGAATGCATGATAAAATTGGCTTGTTCATCTGACATTGCCCCAAGTTTATGACAGCGTCCAGGGACCATACGCCATGCATCACCGTATTTTTCTGCAAGTATTTTGCATGCGCGCCATCTGCGTTCACCATCGATTATTTCAATACCATTTTCTGTTTCTCTAAGAATTAGAGGCTCAACTTCTTTGCTATTCCAAATGAGACCTGCTAGGTTTTGAACGTCTTCGTCTGTGATGGTGTACGTATTGTTAGGGTTTGGGTTTAAGCTGTTAATATCAAACCAATCGAAGCCCATTTCTCCAAGTATTGTGTTGCGTACATTTTCGTTTGCCATTTTATCGGTAACTGAATTTTTTTGGTTGTCCCTTGCTTTGTAGGCTTTGATGCGCAGTTCTTCATCACTCAATTGCTTGTGATGTTGCCCAACATTTGCAATTGCGCTTGTATTGTTTTTTAATGCGTCTTGTAATTTTCTTCTAGCCATTCATGCCCTCTATTTCTTGTGCTAACAAGCGGTAGGATATTGCGGGTTTGCTGTTTGGTTCATAAGTAATTAGTGGCTCCATTGCAAGACTTGCTTCTGGAACTACTGTGCTCTTTTCAATTTTGGTGCTGAAATATTCTGCGTCAGGAATTGCCTCTTTAAGCATTTCACAACCATATTTATAAGCTTGAGTGTTTCGCTCTATCATGGTTTGCAGAATTTTCCAATGCTGAGGCAGGCGTCTTCGTTCTTTTGCTGTCCTATTAATAGTATCTATTGTTTGCGAAAGCCCTGCAATTGCAAAGCCATCAACTTTTATTGGGATAATGATGTGCGAAGCTTTGTTACCAGCTTCCAGTGCAACAATTGCATTGGTTGTTGTCATGTCTAAACGTGGGCCACAATCTATGATTATGTAGTCGAATAGCTTCTCTCCGTTTTTTGCCATTTGCTCTATTAAATCCTCGACTGCATATTTAAGGCGCATGTCAACGCCGCCTGCAATTTCTGCCTTTAGCCGTGTGTCTGCATCTGCAAATCTAAAGTTTGATGGAACGCAATGAACTTTTTCAAATTTAGTTGGCTTCATTACATCATACAAGCTCATTCTTTTTGAGTTAGTTGTAGTTTGATACAAAACATCGGCAATACAAGGCTCTTCAGAACGAGGGTCATAAACCTGCAAGCTTTGGCTTACATTGCCCTGCCCGTCCATGTCTATTACCAGTACATTGTAACCAAGCTCTGAAAGGCTTACTGCTAAACAGGTGCATGTTGTTGTTTTTGCAACACCACCTTTATAACTCATGATTGTTATGATTGTTGGTTTTTCTTCATCCTGAGCTAGCTGACCATTCAGTAATAAATCTGCTAATTGAGATTTATTGATGCCGCGACGTTCTGCCTCTTTTTCAAGTTCTTCAACCGTTGCCTTGCCTAGCGACAGAGATTGTTGTTGTTTTTCTCCGCCACGGTTTTTGTTTTTAGCTGTCATATAAACCCTTTCTTTGGTTTGTTATTTTTTACTGTGCAGCCGCTGCACAGTAATGTTTTTGAGAATGTAGGGTGTTAGCTCTTGGTTGTGTTATTGCTTTAATGTTGAGTAACTTACTTTAAATGTCTAAAACACTTATACCATACTTTTTATTAATGTACAGATATATTTTTTGGAATGCTTGCGCTAAACAGAAATTACTTAATTTATTTGTATTTTGGTTAACTTTAATGAATGCTTTACTTACCTAATGCATATTTTCTTTAGGCACAATGTCGCATGATTCATGAATCAATAAAAGTGGTTTGAGAAAAGTTACTTATTAATTCTTTTGGAACTGATTATAATTTAGAATTTGTTAATGAAGTTGAGGCAAGTTTATTATGTTCTAATGATAGCTTACCTGCTTCAATTATTTTTTATTTTTTTAAGATTGTATATTCGTTATTGTAGTTATTGCCATGCTCTATGATACTTTAAAATTATTACTGTGCAGTCGCTGCACAGTAATAATTTTGAGTCACAGAAAGAAGTTAGTAATTGCATTGCTTAGCACATATATTTTATAAAGATGAAAGTGAGCTAAAAGAACAAACGTTCGATTGTATTTAACAATCTAATACATCCCAGACAGCGTAAAGATCTTTTCTGCCTCTGCTGTTTGTGCAGGTTGAGTTTCTTCTTTGGTCATGATTCAATCCCTTTCCTGTGTAATAGTGCGTATAAGCATGCGTGAAATAAAACCACCTGCATATTTAAAAATCGCCATAGGGCTGGCTTAGTTAATTGAAAGTATTTAGTTATGATGTGCTTTAACACCTTGTTGTTTGGGGGCTATAGTATAAGTAACAAGAGCCTTGCGGAATACTGTTTTCCCCTAAGGCTCTTTCTATTTGACTTCAATGCAACCATTCATATCATCTGAGCGAAGTATAAACATGCTGAAATTTGAGCCTTCCACACATTATGCAGAAGGCTTCTAAAATGAGAGGTTAATGAAATGGTGGAGATGATGGGACTTGAAAGCTTGCGCTTTGCGCAAGCTTTGTACGTCGTGCGCATGCGCGCACTCCTTATTAAATGCCACACTGTGGCATTTAACCCTCACGGGTTCAAGTCCCATCTGCAATATCAAGTCAGTGCATGCTTGTTGTGTTAATTAACATTGAGAGGTTAATGAAATGGTGGAGATGATGGGACTTGAACCCACGACCCTCACGTTGCGAACGTGATGCTCTCCCA
>CAYVDR010000023.1:0-12543 GCA_964450625.1 uncultured Senegalimassilia sp. | reverse complement strand
ACATATGGCAATGTTTATGCAACGCTTTTGCACGATATGGGCGCAACAAAGTTTGTTGGCTATGACACGCTTTCTTCGCAAGCAAAAGTTGTGGCAATTGTTGAAGGCGGCAAGCTTGTTCAAAACATAGGTGCTGGCAGCGAGTCAGATGTCATTTTGGACACAACGCCTTTTTATGCTGAGATGGGCGGTGAAGTTGGCGACACTGGCACAATTTCATGCGCAGGTGTAAAGCTTCGGGCCACAGACACAAAAGCACCTGAAAAGGGCTTGGTGGTGCATAAAGTTTGCGTCGGCGAAGGCACACTTAAAGTTGGCATGGAAGTTAGCGCACAGGTTGATGGAATGCGCCGTGCTTGCATTTGCAGAAACCACACAGCAACCCACATTTTGCACGCAGCGCTTCGCCAAGTTTTGGGCGAGCACGTAAAACAAGCTGGCAGCTATGTGGACAGCAAACGTTTGCGTTTTGACTTCACGCACTTTCAAGCTGTCAGCAAGCAAGAACTTGCAGAAGTTGAGCGCATTGCAAACGAATTTATTATGCGTGCCGTTTCAACAAACATCTATGAAACAAGCCTTAGCGAGGCTAAGCGCTCTGGTGTTACAGCACTGTTTGGTGAAAAGTATGGAAGCACAGTCCGTGTTGTTGAATGCGGCAAATTTAGCCGTGAGCTTTGCGGTGGCTGCCACGTTTCAAACACCTCTGAAATTGGGTTTGTGAAAATAGTTTCAGAAACTAGCGTTGGTGCAAACGTGCGCCGCATTGAAGCTGTAAGCAGCTTTGCAGCGCTTGAGCACATAAACTCACATCTTGACGTGTTGCAAAATGCTGCAAGTGAGCTTCGCTGCACGCCTTTGCAAGTTGCACAGCGCACAAATGCCCTGCAAACGCAGCTAAAGGATGCTAAAAAAGCAGCAAAGCAAAACAGTGCTTCAAATTCAAATGCCCAAGTTGAAAAGCTCGTTTCAGGTGCGCTTGAAACAAAGGGCGGCTTTAAGGTTGTAATCTCTGAAGTTGATGTTGAAAACCCAGGGCAGCTTCGCAATGTGTGGGATATGATACGCCAGCAACTAAAAGGTTCATGCGCTGCTGTGCTTGCTTCAAAAGCGGCTGGCAAGGTTGTGTTGCTTGCAGCAGGCAGTGAAGGTGCAGTTGAGGCTGGCTTTAGTGGTGGTGCGCTAATTAAAGAAATTGCCCCGCTTGTTGGCGGCAATGGCGGTGGCAAGCCTGAAATGGCCCAAGCTGGTGGCAAGAACGTTGAAGGTGTTGCGCATGCTTTAGAAACTGCGAAGGATATGCTTTGCGGGTAATGGCACTTGACATTGGCAGTGTTCGCACGGGCATTGCAATTTCTGACCCCAAAATGGCGGTGGCAAGCCCAGTGTGTGTGCTTTCAACTTCTGATGTTTTGTCTGTTGCACCTGCTTGGAAGCGTGTGCTTAGCGATTGGCAACCAGAAATGTTGTTGTTTGGTTTGCCGCTAAGCCTAAGCGGTGGTGAAAGCCAGCAAACAAAAAGCGTTCGCAAGACTGCTGGCACAATTGCAAAAAATGCTGGTTTAAACGCTGAATTTATTGACGAGCGACTAAGTTCAGCGCAAGCAAAGAACCTTTTGCGTGAACAAGGCTTAAATGAGCGCGAAATGCGTGGTAAAATTGATATGGTTGCAGCAAGCTTGTTTCTGCAATCTTGGCTTGATGCAAAGTCTGTTAAAGAAAGGTAAGTGCATTTTATGAGCCCTATTAGAAGGCAAGTTACATACTCAAGGCGTCCTAACCGTGCAGCGCGCAATGCTCATGCGCGCGGCGACAAACTGTTTCGCACATATGACACAAGCTATATTCAGCCTAAGCATAACAAGAGAGCATCAATTATTGGTGTCGTTGTTCTTTTGGTTGTTTTGGTTTTGCTTCTTGTGTTTATTTTTGGGCAAATTTCTTCGTGCATGTCACCAGCTAGCTCAGATTTACTTAAAGAAGGCGAAAGCGCCACAATTAGCATCGAGCAAGGTCAAGGTGCAAGCGATGTTGGAAACACTCTTGTGTCTGCAAAGCTAATTTCAGCGCAGAAGGATTTTACGGACCGTGTTGACAAACTTGGCGCTGCTAACAGCTTGCAACCTGGCTCATACACTTTCAGTGGCGGCACGTCCGTTGACGACATGATAAAAACCATGCAGACAGGTTCAAACAACAGCTTTACGCTAACAGTTCCTGAAGGCTACAAGTTGGGAGACATTGCCACTGCAGTTCAAGACGCCACGGGTGGCAAAATTACAGCAGATGCATTTAAGCAGGCTTCAAGCAATGCAAGTGTTTATGCGCAGGACTACCAATTCTTAGCTGACGCTGGAACTAACACTTTGGAAGGCTTTTTGTTCCCGAAAACTTATACAATTGAAGCTGATGCTTCAGCTGAAAGCGTTGTTCGCAAAATGCTAGACCAGTTCAAAACTGAAACTGCATCTCTTGATTTTTCTTACCCCACATCGTGCGGCTTAAACATGTACGATGCTGTGAAGCTTGCGTCCATTGTTGAGAAAGAATCCAGCGCAGACAGCGCAATTCGTGCAAAAGTTGCCTCTGTGTTCTACAACCGCTTAAACGACGCTACAGGGCCTACAGCAGGCTTTTTGCAGTCAGATGCAACCACAGCTTACGAAGTTGGTCACGACCCAACGGCTGAAGAAGTGCATGACAGCAATTCAGCTTACAGCACATATACAAACCAGGGTTTGCCTCCAACGCCAATTTGCTCGCCATCAATTGAGTGTTTGCGTGCGGTTTGCTCGCCTGATCAGGATGCGCTAAATAAATACTACTTCTTTTACTTTGAGGGCGACAATTACGTATTTAGCGAAACGTATGAAGAACACCAAGCAGCATTCTCGCAATAAATTGGTTTTAACATGGCATATTTGCAGCCAGAACGCTATTTTTCGCGCTTGTCGAACGTTAGCATTAAGCACGATTTACTAGAACTTGGCTACAAAAATGTCTTGTTGGACGTTGAAGGCTCAATACCTGAATGTGCTGGCGGCAAAGTGCCTCGTGACATCTCACTTTGGTTTGAAAAAGCACAAGCTGAAAACATAAAGTTCTGCCTTGTGTCAAATGCTTGGAGCGCTTCTGAAAGTAAGTTGGCAAGCAAGTTTGACATACCTGCTGTTACAAAAGCTTGCAAACCGTTTCCAGCAGCTTTTTTAATTGCGCTTAAAAAACTAGGTGCAACCCGCACAAATTCAGTGGTTATTGGCAGCAATGTCATAGCTGATGTTCTAGGTGCACATAATGTGGGTTTACCTGCATATTTACTAACAGGTGTCTGTGGGGTTAAAAATTCTCAATTAGCTAAACTTCAAGAACTAGAACAGGCATACATTGGCAAGAAAAACCCAGAGGGCGGGTATGCCATTTTAAAAAAGGGGGAGTAAATGAAGTACTTTTGTGCAGGGGAAAGCCATGGCAAGGGGCTAGTTGCTGTTGTAACAGGAGTGCCTGCTGGGCTTGCAGTGTCAGAGCAGCACATAAACGCAGACTTGCGCAGGCGCCAGGCAGGCTTTGGGCGTGGTGGTCGCCAGCAAATTGAAAAGGACAGTGCATGCGTTTTAAGCGGCATTCGCTTTGGTAAAACAATTGGCAGCAATGTGTCAATGCTTGTTAAAAACGACGATTGGAAAAACTGGGAAGAAGATATGCAGCCTTTTGGTGCAGCCCCAAGCACGCTCACTCGTGAAGTAACGCCACGCCCTGGCCATGGCGATTTAGAAGCTGCCATGAAAACGAACACCGATGACTGCAGAAACGTTATTGAATATTCCAGCGCACGTTCAACTGCAATTTGTGTGGCAGCCTCGGGTATAGCACGTGAATTTCTTGCAGAAGTTGGTGTGGAAATTTTTTCGTATACCACATCAATTGGCAGGGCTCGCTTGCAAGAAGCAAACCCGTGTGAAATGGCGCTAAAGTACACGCCCGCAAGCATTGAAACGTCTTGCGTGCGTTGCCCAGATGCAAAAGTTAGCGAGCGCATGAAAACTGAAATTGAAACTGCAATGCGCAACAAAGACAGCCTTGGTGGCACGTTTCGTGTTGTCGTAAGTGGGCTTTTGCCTGGCATTGGGGGGTTTGCTTCGTGCGAAGAGCGTCTTAGCTCGCAAATTGCATCTGCAATGTTTGGCATACCGTCCGTTAAAGGCGTTGAGTTTGGGCTAGGTTTTGAAGCTGCACGCATGCAAGGCTCGGCTGTGCAGGATGAAATTGCGCTGGATAAATTAAAGCACGAGTTCACCCACAAAAGCAACAATGCAGGTGGCATTGAATGTGGCTTAACAACTGGAATGCCGCTTATTGTAACGTGTGCACTAAAGCCAATTCCAACGCTAATGCAGCCACTTGAAACCGTAAACCTTGACACCCTTGAAAACGCACAGGCACTAAAAGAGCGAAGCGATGTTTGTGCCGTGCCTGCAGCTGGTGTTGTGGGTGAGGCTAAAGTTGCGTTTGTGCTTGCAAATGCTTACTTAAAGAAGTTCGGTTGCGACAACATGGCAGACATAAAAGCAAGCATTCAAGCCTACAAGCAGCGTCTTAACACAATGGCACGCTAAATGTTTAACTATTTATCTTTGTTAAGGTATTTATACAAACCAACTGTGACTATTTTTGCAAACTAATTGAAAGGAAAACATGAAAACAGTTCGTACAACTTCTAAAAAGTTAATAAGTCTTGCTCTTGCAGGCACTCTTGCATTTGCAATGTTGCCAGAAGTTTCACAAGCAAATGCTAAAGAGTCTGGTTTAAGCCAAGCAACAAATGAGCAATCTTTTAGCAATGCCACAATGCCAAACAATGATTATGCTCTTGACAGTGCCTGTGAGGGTGCAACACTCGACACACTAAATGCTAGCAATTTAGGGCAAAGCGTCACAAATTCTGGAAGTGAAGCGGCATGTGAAACTTCAAGTCAGGCTTCTGATGCACAAGGTGAAAGCGTAAATTCAAACATAACACTTGGCAGTAGTGACGTTGAATATTCTGGCTATTGTGGCGCAGATGATGGTGGCACAAACATTTCTTGGACATATGATGGGGCAGGAACACTCACACTAACTGGCAGTGGCGAAACCAAGTTTTATAATGAAAGTAATTCTTGGATGGGTTTTTCAAGCCCAGTTCCTGGTTGGTATACGTACAGGGAAAGCATAACAAAAGTTGTTATAGGCGAAGGCATTACAAAGCTTAATTCAGCATTGTTAGCGCACACTTCAATTACATCAATTACATTGCCTTCAACAATTAAAGAACTCTCGCAACTTGTGTTTAAGGACTGCTCAAAATTAGCAAATGTTCAGTTAAACGAGGGGCTTGAAACAATAGGAACAAGTTGCTTTAGCGGTACAGCACTCACACAACTTAGCATTCCATCAACTGTTAGCTCAATTAGCTATAACATTCGCGATGTTCTTTCCCTAGATAAAATTAATATTTCAGCCAATAACAACAACATCAAAAAAGTTGACAACATTCTTTACTCAACTGATATGAAAACGCTTTTTTGGGCAGACAAAACTTTTAATGGTGCTTTTACGATTCCAAATTCCGTTAACACAATAGGTGAATCTGCATTTGAAGAAATCTCATTAACTGCCATTACAATTCCCAGCAGCGTTACAAAAATTGGGGCAGGTGCCTTTAACATTACAAACATAACCACAGTTACAATTCCTTCAAGTGTTACAGAAATTGGTAGAAGCGCATTTAGCAACTGTGCACAACTTAAAACAGCAACAATTGCCCCATGCACTGCTAAAATAGACAACTCACTTTTTGCATTTTGCACAAGCTTAGAAAGCGTTGAAATTGGCGAGGGGCTTACATCTTTAGGCGAGCGTGCTTTTGGTGGTTGCACTAGTTTAAAAAGTGTTACGCTTCCAAGCACAATAACTTCAGTTGACGAAAATACTTTTAATAAATGCACAAGCCTTGCGTCTGTGAAATTTTTAGGAAACACAACAACACTAGGTTATGCAGCTTTTGCAAATTGCACTGCACTAACAGCAATTGAACTTCCACAAGCGCTTACAACAATCGGTGAAGGGTGTTTTAATAATACTGGGCTTTTGGAGGTAAATGTGCCAAGCAGCGTTGAATCCATTGGCAAAAATGCTTTCCCAGACACAACAAATGTGGTGCTACCAAGTGGCTTGGTCAAACAAAGTGATGGCTCCTATGTAAGCGACAAAGGTTTAACAACCTTCTCAGTTCCAGTAACCTTGCATCAAAGTGAAGCCAGAAAACTAATTGATTCAGTGAACAGCTTCAGGACTGGCAGCGATGCTTGGTATTGGAGCTCTGACGACACAACAAAAACTTACGCAAATGGTCTTAGTACACTTCAGTATGACGCAGACTTAGAACAGGCTGCCATTCAGCGTGCAAAAGAACTTGTTTTATCGTTTAGTCACACACGCCCCGATGGCACAAATTGCTTTACTGCAGTGGACTCCAGTTTTAGTGCGAAAGGTGAAAACATTGCATGGGGGTATGGTTCAGCTGAATCTGTTTTGGAAGGCTGGAAGGAAACTAACGAACAGTATTCAGGGCAAGGACACAGGCGTAATATGCTTTCAAGCAGTTTTAACTGTGCTGGGTATGCCTGCGTTGAGTATAATGGACGCTACTTCTGGGTGCAGGAATTTGGCTTTAAGCAAAGCCCTAACACTGAAATTTCTGCAGCCGATGACAGTGCTCAAAATGCGAAGTTCACTTACAATAACAGTGTCATTCAGGCTGTGTCTGACTTAAATTACGCAAACACCTTACCGCTTGCTCAAGCGGGGCAAAGTGCAACAATCCCTGACGTTACTGGCAAAGTTAAAATTGCGGATTCAACACTTTCAGTTACGTTTAACACAACCTGGAAAAGCAGCAACGAACGCCAAATTCAAGTTAGCGGCAATACAGTAACTGCGCTTG
Source organism: uncultured Senegalimassilia sp. (assembly GCA_964450625.1). Lineage (GTDB taxonomy): Bacteria > Actinomycetota > Coriobacteriia > Coriobacteriales > Eggerthellaceae > Senegalimassilia. The sequence continues at coordinate 5,561 of CAYVDR010000023.1, read as the reverse complement.
TAAATAACAATTCTGCTTACATTTATTCATACATTAATGGCGAGATGCTTACCATAAACACCTATTCAGGTGAATATGTCTTTCCAAATATTTATGGTGAAACATCTGCTGAAACGTCAGCAAAAATTGCGCTTGAGGCTTACCCTTCTGGTTGCAGCACAGTTGTAATTGCACGAGACGACGACTTTGCAGATGCCATGAGCGCAACAGGGCTTGCAGGCACGCTGGGTGCCCCAATTGTGCTAACAAGCGCAAGCGGGCTTTCAAATTGCACAAGCAGCGCAATTCAAAAACTTGGTGCAAATGTTGCATACATTATTGGAGGTAAAGGGGCTCTTTCGCTTAATTTAGAAAGCGAACTTTCAGAAATTGGTTGCAAGACTGAAGAGCGTGTTTATGGCACAGAGGCGTGGGACACATCGGTTGAGTGCGCGCGCCTTATAGCTGACCTTGGTGGCAACGAGCAAAGCGAAGCTATTGTTGCTATGAGCACAAACTTTCAAGACGCACTTTCCATGAGTTCTTATGCCTACAAGTACCATGTGCCAATTTTGCTTGAAACAAGCACTGACAGAGAGCTTACTTATGGTGCTAAAAGGGTTATAAAGTCAACTAAAGGTACAATTTATGTGCCTGGTGGTACGGGGGCTGTACCAGCATCTAGTGTAGAAGATGTCTTCACGACCCGCACAGTGCAGCGCCTTGCAGGGGATGATGGTTACGACACGTCAAACCAAATTGCCACATACATGGTTGCAAACAATAAACTTTCCGCAAGCACCGTGTGCCTTGTAAACGGGGCGCCATCGCCTAAAGGCACGGATGCCTTGGCGGGCAGTGCTCTTGCAGGAATAAAAGGCGGGGTAATTTTGCTAACAAATGCAAACGCAAGTTTTGGAGACGCTGAAAACTACACAACAATTGATGGCATTGATTCAAAGAATGCATCAGGCTTTTTAAAAGCAAATGCAACGAATGTTGAAAATGCTTATGTTTTAGGTGGCCCTGTTGTTATGCCTAAAACAATTTGCCAGCGCATTGAGCAGTATGTCTCAATCGCGAGAGCGAGTGCTAATTAAATTTTATTTCCAATACATTTAAGAAGGTAAACATGGCAAACGCGAACAATAATCAAAATGCTAGTCAAGCTCAAAATTGCCCAGAGTCTTACACGCTTTCAGTCTCTTCAGTTGATGAAGTTGCGTCAATTGTCAAAACCCCTCAGCTAACTCCTAGTACTAAAACTAAGGCTTTTGAACTTTTGCAACCCGTGTTTTTTGTTGGGTTTATGGTTGCTGGTAAAACTTCTGTTTCGCGTTTTATGTCGCGAAGTTTATGCTTGCCAACGGTTGACCTTGATGCCTACATTGAAAGCCAAAATAAATGCGCTATTAATGAAATCTTTGCAAAAGACGGCGAAGAGGCTTTCCGTGACATGGAAACAGCTGTGCTTTATAAATTTGCACGCAAGCGTCCAATGCTCATTTCTTGCGGGGGCGGTGTTGTGCTGCGCGAAGAAAACCGAAAAATAATGAAGGGCAATGGCTTTGTCGTTTACCTTCAGGTAACTGCTGATGAAGCAGCAAAACGCATAGGCGATGTTTCAACGCGCCCTAATTTTAAAAATGTTGAAGTTGCAAGACAGACCATTCAAAAGCGCTTGCCAATGTATGAAGCAGCTGCAAGTTGCAGTGTGAATACGGTAGGCAAATCCATTTCTGTTGTTGCAAGTGAAGTAAAAGACATTTTGCTTAGTAAAGGTGTTTTAGTTAACAGCAATTAAACGCTTGTGTTTTCTTACTCGACAACGCTTTTGTAGTAGTTGCCATAATCTGCTAAGGCATCAATTACAGGCAGCATCCTTTCGCCTAGTTTTGTTAGGCTGTAGTCAACTTTAGGTGGCATTTCTTTGTAGTCATGCCTGTTCACAAGCCCATCGTTCATCATTTGGCGCAGGCTGTCTGTAAGTACTTTTTGAGAAATGCCATCTAAGTCGCGCTGCAATTCATTAAACCTCCACGGGCGCGCTCTTAAGTTGCGAATAATAAGCAGTTTCCACTTGCCACCCACAAGCGAAACTGCTGTTGCAACAGGGCAAACTGGTAATTCTTCCTTTGTTTTCATAACATTTGCTCCTTTGGTTAAACCAAGAGTGATTATAGTACATTCAAAAAATTGTGTACAGTTATAAAAAAGTGCGTACTATTATTCAATGCAGCTGCTGTTATTCTTTGCTTGCCAGATAAAACAAATAGAGAAATTAAAGGAGGCTTATCATGGCAAATTTCACAAAAACAAATGCAGGTTTTGAGGGCAGGGTTGAGCTTCACGAAACGCTTGGGCTTACAGGTGCTGAAATTAGCATCAATGCTCTTCCAGCTGGTGCTAGCGTGCCTTTTGTTCACGCACACAAAAACAATGAGGAAGTTTATGGCATTTTAAGCGGCAAGGGCAAGGCTGTAATTGACGGGCAAGAAGTTGAACTTAGCGCAGGTGACTGGCTAAAAGTTGCACCAGCTGCAAAACGCCAATTTTTTGCAGCAGATGACAGTGGAATAACTTTTGTTTGCATTCAAACAAAGCAAGGTTCACTTGAAGGCTTTACAGCCGACGATGCCGTGATGTGCTAGAAGTGCTCTTTGTATACCCTGTATACAAGCAATTTTGCAACATGCGCAACTTAACTAAGATTAATTGCTGTTAAATAGCTGCAACTTTTGGCATTAGAAAAATCAAGCACAGCTACAATTTAGTGGCTGTGCTTGATTTGTTACGTTATAAATGGGAACTTTTTACAGATGCAGCACCCTGTCGCGAATTTCTTCAGTGCGCCCTTGGTTCCAAAATTGCGTGCCAATGTAGCCGCATGTGCGACGAGCAACGTTAAGTTTTTCTTGGTTGCGGTTTTTACAGTTAGGGCACTCCCACACAAGCTTGCCATCGTCTTCAACAATTTGAATTTCGCCATCAAAGCCGCACTCTTGGCAAAAATCGCTTTTCGTGTTCAGCTCGGCATACATAATGTTGTCATAGATGTACTGCACAACACGAAGGACTGCTGTTAGGTTGTTTTGCATGTTTGGCACTTCAACATAACTTATGGCACCACCTGGGCTAAGGCGTTGAAATGCGCTTTCAAATTTCAACTTGCTGAATGCATCAATTTCTTCGCTTACGTGCACGTGATAGCTGTTTGTAATGTAGCCTTTGTCGGTAATGCCTTTGATTATGCCGAAGCGGCGTTGAAGCGCTTTGGCAAATTTATAGGTTGTTGACTCAAGCGGCGTGCCATAAAGCGAGAAATCTATGTTAGTTTCTGCTTTCCACTCGTTGCATTTGTCGTTCATGTGCTGCATAACTTCCATGGCAAACGGTGTGCCCTCAGCACTTGTGTGACTGTGACCGCACATGTATTTCACGCATTCATAAAGCCCTGCGTAACCAAGCGAAATTGTTGAATAGCCGCCGTACAAAAGCTTGTCAATTGTCTCGCCTTTTTCAAGGCGCGCAAGAGCGCCGTATTGCCAAAGAATTGGTGCGGAATCGGAAAGTGTGCCAAGTAAACGTTTATGACGTTGCATAAGCGCACTAAAGCAAAGTTTTAGCCTCTCATCAAAAATTTCCCAGAATTTTGCAACATCGCGCCCTGAACTGAGTGCTACATCGGGCAAGTTAATTGTAACAACACCTTGATTAAAACGCCCGTAATACTTTGGTTTGCCAGGCTCATAATTAAGGGCGCGTGCCACGTTGTTAAAGCCGTTGCCCGAGCGGTCAGGCGTTAAAAAGCTTCTGCAGCCCATGCATGTATAGCAGTCGCCCTCACCTTCAACTTCGCCTTTTGACAGCTTGTACTCGCGCATTTTCTTCTCGGAAATGTAGTCGGGCACCATGCGCTTAGCACTGCATTTGCAAGCAAGTTTTGTGAGGTAGAAATAGGGGCTGCCTTCAGTTATGTTGTCTTCTTCAAGCACATAAATTAGCTTTGGGAAAGCAGGTGTTACCCAAACGCCTTTCTCATTTTTAACGCCCTCATAGCGTTGACGCAGGGTTTCTTCAATTATCATTGCAAGGTCGCGCTTTTCGGTTGCATTTCTGGCTTCGTTTAGATACATAAACACAGTAACAAAAGGCGCTTGACCGTTTGTGGTCATAAGCGTTACAACCTGGTATTGAATTGTTTGCACACCTCGGCGAATTTCGTCGCGCAACCGCCCCTCAACAACAGCAGAAATGCGATCCATATTTACTTCAAGCCCGAGTTCGTTTATTTCACTTAAAACTTGTTTGCGAATTTTTTGGCGACTAACGTCAACAAATGGAGCCAAGTGCGTAAGCGAGATTGACTGCCCACCGTATTGGCAACTGGCAACTTGCGCAATAATTTGAGTGGCAATGTTGCATGCAGTTGAAAAGCTGTGTGGCCGCTCGATTAGTGTGCCAGAAATGACAGTGCCATTTTGTAGCATGTCATCAAGGTTTACTAAATCGCAGTTGTGCATGTGCTGTGCGAAATAGTCGCAATCGTGAAAGTGAATAATGCCCTGCCTGTGCGCTTCAACAACGTCGGGGGAGAGCAAAATGCGCATGGAAATGTCTTTGGAAACTTCACCTGCCATGTAGTCGCGCTGCACCGAATTGACTGTAGGGTTTTTGTTTGAGTTTTCTTGCTTTGCAACTTCATTGTTGCATTCAATAAGCGTAAGAATTTGGTCGTCTGTTGTGTTTGACTGGCGCTTTAGCGATTGAACGTAGCGGTAAATTATGTAGTGGCGCGCAACTGAGTAGTGCCCTTGCGACATAATTTGGTTTTCAACCATGTCTTGCACTTCTTCAACAGAAACAGTGTGCCCGCAGCGTTCACAAAGCCATTCAACGCTGTGGGCAGCGAGTGCAATTTCGTTTTCACTTAACTGCTCTGAAGGTTTTACTTCATTGTTAGCAGCAACAATTGCTGCTGTAATTTTGTCGATGTTAAATTCAACTTCGCTGCCCGAGCGTTTAATAATTTTCATTTTGGCGCATCCTTATTTTGTGAGTGAGTGGAATTAAATTTTCCAAAAACATTGTTTTTGCAATGCACACTATACGCCAAAATTTTTAAGCAAACCACTAGATATTGTGTAATTTTTTCCATTAATTTTCTTATTAATTGCTTTTAACATGTTTTCCACAACACAGAATTTTAGCCAAAAAACCTGTTTAGCATAGGATTGTGCGTCTATTCATTTTCAGGTTTCAACAATTAAGTTATCCACATTATCATTTAAAAAAATTTCAAATTAAATGGTGGTTATGTGTTTTGAAGCGGCGTTGGGGGGCACTAATTGGCGCACAAACATTTTTTCGACAGAAGAATCTAAAATTGTCAGGCGAACGTACAATTACATTATGTAAATTTCTGATTTTTTATTAATAAACTGAATGTTATAGATTATTAGGACAAATGTTCGTTTTATGGTTTAGATATTTTGCATAAAGTTTTCTTACATACACATGTAAAATGGTGCTTTCAAAATAAAATTAGTTTCTGGAGGGGTTAAATGCTTTCCGAGCGTTTT
>CAYVDR010000022.1:3678-12943 GCA_964450625.1 uncultured Senegalimassilia sp. | reverse complement strand
GTGTCAAGGCTTCCTGAAATGTTTTTAATTAGTTTAGCACCTTCGCCTTGCGCAGCATATGCACCAGCCTTGTCAAACGATTCGCCTAAAGCCAAATAGGCATCAATTTCGCTGGTTGTTTGCGTATGAAATGTAACTTGAGCCTCATCTGTAAACGAGCGGAAACCAAGTGAGACATCGTTTTTTGTGGGGGCTGAAATAAGCCATAGCGAAACGCCAGTTATAACTTGGTGCGTGTTGCCTTGAAGCTGGGAAAGCATATTGCGTGCATGGTCAATGTTTTTAGGCTTACCAAAAATTTTGCCATTGCAAACAACCATTGTGTCTGCACCGATTACAGCCAGCATGCCAACGTAGCCTTCGTTTAAAATTTCTTGCACTATTGCACCAGCTTTGCGCTCGGCAAGTTTTTGAGCAGCTTTGCTTGGGTTTGCCAGCAAATCTGGCTCAAGTGTTTCATCAACATTTGCAGCGCGCACACTAAAGCGCACGCCTTCGCGCTTTAAGAGTTGCTGCCTGCGTGGGCTAGCGCTTGCAAGCACAATGTCGAAACTTTCGTTAACGCTTGGGTTAGGCTGTTTCGTTTCAGTAGCGCTTCCGCGCGCAGCGGCCGCTTGTGCGCCGCCAATGGCTGCATTGCTTGCAGTTGTGTTTTTGCTTTCTTGTGAGTTATTGCTTTCTGTCACGTTTTCTCCTTGCTCTGTATGCAGCCATTGGCTCAAGGCGTACACCGCGTTTATTAGCGCTAACGGCAATGTTGCCACAAATGTTCGCGGTGTAGCCACTGCGCGGTTTTGCGCTTTTATTTTCGCAATTTGAACCTGCATTGTCCCACGCATCTATAACTTTTTCGACTGACGCTGTGTCTATGCGAAAATGTTTTGGCAGCATCGCTGCCAAAACGCGCAAAACCGCGCGGCGCACAAGCGGCCGCGGGCTGCGCCCAAGTTCAGGGGCTAGCACACCGCCTTCACTAACATTATTTGCGTCTGCCCATGTCATGTGCGTGCTAACCAATTTGGCTGCCATGGCGTTGAGCATATCATCCTCGCTGGCAATAAGGTTCATGGTGCGGCACAAAACTTCCAAGTGGGCAGGGCACCTTTCTTGAATGGGGGGTATAACTTTGTGGCGCACGTACGCCCTAAAATAATCTGTGTGCGCATTTGTTGCATCTTCGCGCCAAATGTTACCCGCAGCATCTTGTATACACGGCATGCCATTTGCTTTGCGGCTTTCAAGGTATTGTTTTAGCGCTTGTTTGCTAATGTCTAAAAGTGGCCTTGCAACAGGTCCATTAATATACTTCATTGAGCGAAGCCCACCAGGGCCTGTGCCAACCATGGCTCGCATATAAAAATTTTCTGCGCGGTCATCTGCTGTGTGGGCTGTAAAAATTCTGCCTTCGTTTGTGGGGCAGCACGCTTTGGCGCACAACTTTTCAAGTGCGGCACTTGCTGCTAAATAGCGCTCACGCCTGCCAATTGCTTCAATGTTGCCGCCCTCACGCTTAGCAATTTCAGCAACGTTCACGCTGCTTTTAAACAGCTTAATGCCAAGCATTTTTGCAAGTTGTTCAACGAATTGTTCATCTTCATTTGCAGCTTGCCCGCGCAAGTTATGGTTTAGGTGAAACAAAGCTAGTTCACCTAAAGCGCCTGCACCAGCAAGTTCGCAGGCAATGTAAGTTAGCGCAACGGAATCGCAGCCACCTGACACCATTAGCAGCACAGGGGTTTTGGGGTTTGCAAGGCAGTGCTGTTCAATGGTTAATTTAGCTTGTTCTATTACATCTAAATTGCGCATTCGTTAATTTGGTAGCACTTAGTTACGCTAGCTCATGTTCAATTTTCACGTTGCCAGCCGTACAGCTAACATTTGCAAGGCTGCCGCAAATTATTGGCATTGCAGGTGGCACGTGACCAAAGTCAGCATCAAGAATTATGGGCACATTGTATTTGCTAAGTATGCCACACACTGCATCAGTTGCATTAAGCCCAAGCATTGCATCAGTTCCGCACAGTGGCCTGCCAACCAAAAAACCGCTTACGTTTTCAAGCCAGCCAGCGTTTTCCATTTGCCAAAGTGCGCGCCTGATTCCCATGGGGTTTAAGTCGCACGCTTCAAAAAACCAAATTATGCCGTCTTGTGCATAGCGCTTGTTGAATTCAGAAACTTTGTCAAACTTTGTTCCAACCAGCATTGCCAAAATGTCCAAGCAGCCACCAATAAGCCTGCCAGAAAATGAAACATCTTTGCTGCCAAATTCACCGCCTGCAAACGTTTTTTTAACTGAAGGCTGTGTGCAGTTGTACGGCGCAAGTGGCTCTTCTTCACTTTTTGTGCTTTCAACTTCAAATTTGTTGTAGCCGCATACTTCAATGCAAGTGCCCTTAGACGTTTTAACAGCAGTTTTACCTGTTGTAACATCGAATGCATCTTCAAGGCTTGCATGCCACGGTTGCATGCCAAATGTTGGCGCGCACGGCCCGTAAATGCTTGCAGTATCGCACATTGTTGCAAGGGTGAACGTAAAGTTTGTGTTGTCGGAATAGCCCATAAACCACTTTGGCTTAGCTTGCTTAATTTTGTTGAAGTTAATGTTGGGAAGTGTCTCACACATAAGCTCACCGCCACCGCAAGAAATTAGAGCGTCAAATTCTTCGTTGCAGTAAAAGTTTTCTAGTTCTTGAGCACATGCTTTAGGTGTTGAGCTTATGCCAATGCCATCGTCTGCATTCACGCACTTGCCTTCAGCAATGCTAAAACCTTTAGCACTAAACGTTTTCTTTGCATTTGCAAGTGCACTTTTGTAGGGCTCAATTACAGCCCCGAATGCAGGTGCAGGCACACCAATTGTTGTGCCTGCTTTTAAAAAATTGGGGTATCTCATTATTTCACCACGCTAAACGATGCTGCTTCACGTTTTTTGCGTTTACGTTTTCCTTGCGAGCTTAAAGAGTGCCTGTGGTCAAGTTTCGCGGATAAGGTGTCACCAATAACCTGAAACACAACAATGAATATGATGCACAAAATTACAGCACCAACCATTACATCGGGCATAAAGCGCTGGTAGCCGTAGCGCACGGCAATGTCGCCTAAGCCGCCTGCGCCAATGCAGCCAGCCATGGCAGTAAAGCCAAACAGCGTTACGAATGAAATTGCAGCGCCGCGAATAATTGATGGCAGCGATTCACGCAAAAGCACTTTAATTATTTGCCAGTCGCTTGCACCAAATGAACGCGTGGCTTCAACAACGCCCGTGTCAACCTCGGCAAGCGATTGCTCAACAATGCGCGCAACAAAAGGGGCTGCTGTGATGGTCAAGGGCACACAAGCTGCGGCAACACCAAGCGAGCTTCCAACAAGCAAACGCGTGAAAGGTTGTATTGCTACCATTAAAATTACAAATGGCATAGCGCGCAGAATGTTTATTACCCAGCCTAGAACAAAGTTAAGTTTTGGGTTTGGCCTTAAGCCATTTGGTGTTGTGCAGTTGTACCAAACGCCAACAGGAAGGCCAATTACATACGCCAAAATGCAGGACACGCACGTCATTATGGTTGTATCAACCATGCCTGTGAAAAACAGCTGACCGTATTGTTCAAAGTAGTTTGCTAAGTAATCCACTTAAATTACCTCCCCAGCTTCTGCTTGTGTTTCGTAACCTGCATGGTGTGCAAGAATTGCTTTTGCTGCTTCGCTTTTTGGGTTTTCAAAAACCTCTTTTGTTGCGCCCGTTTCAACAATTTGGCCGTGGTCAAGCACTGCAATGTTGTTACAGGCTTTTTGAGCCACAGAAAGCGAGTGGGTTATAAGCACAAGCGTAACGCCTAGGTTTTTGTTTATGTCCGCCAGCAAGTTTAAAATTTGCACTGTGGTACGGCTGTCAAGCGCGCTTGTTGCTTCATCGCATAGCATAATTTTAGGCTTGTTAGCAAGCGAGCGAGCAATTGCAACGCGCTGCTGTTGGCCACCAGAAAGCTCGGAGGGGTAGCGGTTTAGCTTGTCGCTTAAGCCAACTATTTCAAGCAATTGTTGTGCGCGTGCTTTCGCATCGTTTTTGTTTGTGCGCACAAGTTCAAGCGGAAACATTACGTTTTGCAAAACCGTGCGTTGCTGATACAAACTGAAATTTTGGAAAATCATGCCAATGTTGCTTCTAAGTTCGCGCAGCTGTTTGCCTTTGTAATTTGTAACATCAACGCCATCGATAACAACACTGCCACTTGTTGGCTGCTCAAGCAAGTTAATGTGACGCACAAGTGTCGATTTCCCAGCGCCCGATTCACCAATAATGCCAAACACATCGCCGTCATTAACGGTTAGCGAAACATTGTCTAAGGCTTTAAAGTCACCGTCTTTTGTGTCGTAAATTTTTGTAATGTTTTTAAGTTCAATCAATTTGGCTTCCTAATGTTTTGCAGGTGGATAAAACAAAACAGCACTCACGTGCCTTTTTTTGCGCGCAAGTGCTGTTTAACAGGGTGTTTTATGCTTTAGGACAATGGAACAACTGCCCCACTATAAGTTGAGTTTATATAATTTTTTACCTTATCGGAAGATAGCACTTTGTAAAGCGCTTGAATTTTCTCGGAGTTTTCATTGCCACTTTTCACAACAAGCACATTGCCATATTCAGAAGCTGCTTGCCCACTAGAAGATTCAACAGCCAGTGCATCCGCAACTTTTAAGTTAGCTTGAAGTGCATAATTGCCATTGATTACTGCAAAGTCAACGTCTGAAAGTGAGCGTGAAAGCTGTTCAGCTGCAAGTTCTTTGAATTGAATGTTGTGTGGGTTTGACGTGATATCTTTTGTTGTTGCTGTAACGCCAGCGCCATCCTTAAGCTTTATAAGCCCTTCTTGCTGTAGCAGTAAAAGCGCACGAGCTTCATTTGTTGTGTCATTTGGAACTGCCACAGTTGCACCGTCAGAAATGTTGCTTAAGCTTGCTGTTTTACCAGCGTAAAGCCCAAATGGTTCATAGTGAACGTAACCAACGCTTTTAAGGTGTGTGCCATTTTCTTCGTTGAAGCTGTTTAAGTAGTTAACGTGTTGGAAATAGTTTGCGTCAAGTTCGCCATTTTCAACGGCAGTGTTTGGTTGTACGTAGTCACTAAATTCTGTTACTTTTAATGTGTAGCCTTCACTTGCAAGTTCATCTTTTACAACGTTGTTCAAAATTTCAGCGTGCGGGGTTGAACTTGCGCCAACAGTAATTGTTTTATTGTCGCTTGAAGTTTCATTTTGGTTGCTTGCAGCCCCACACCCTGCAAGCAATAGTGTGCCTGCAATGGCGCAAGCACCAAGTGCTACAGCAAATGCCTTTGTGGTTGTTTTAAATGTTAATGTCATTTTATGCTCCTTTATTACTTAGCATTTTTGTACTACCAATTGGTTTTGTTGAGGCTTTTTAGCTCAACGTTTCCAGCGAGCATGCATAATAGCTTTAATCAAACTTGCTTGCAAGATATACGTAGCAACTTCAATATATGCGTAAAAGTTATGAATAAAGGCATATTGCCTTGCAGCTAATAGGCGATGTGGGTATTATTCTTTCTTACGCATTCGGGGTGGGGTGCGTGGTTCATATACGTTGCGGGGTGGAGCAGTCTGGTAGCTCGCCGGGCTCATAACCCGGAGGTCGTTGGTTCAAATCCAGCCCCCGCGACCAAAAAATTTCAAGCTTGCACGTTTTGTGCAAGCTTTTTTAATTCTACCGAATTGAACTTTTACAACATAAATGATGCAACATACCTTAAGTGAGTCTAATTACACCAGTTAAACAGTTCATGCTTTTGCTCACACTGTTAATGTGCTAAAGTTTTTTCACAATTTATGGCATTTACTTAGGAGTTTGTGAAATGGCTCAAGGCGACCAAAGTACTGAAAGTCAAAAGCGAAACAAGAAACAAACTTCACTAGGGCGTGCTGTTTTTTATTATTGGAAAGTAACAAAAGCGCATTTAGGGCTTTTTATTTTATCTATTGTAACCACGATAAGCCATTACTTTCTATTAACATACGCAAACCCATATGTTATGAGTTTGATGGTGGATAAAATTAGCGAAGGCACTGTTGCTGGCGATGAAGTTTTCAATGTTTTTGCACCCTACATTATTGCTTTGATCGCAGTTAATTTGATAGGTCAAGCTGCAAGCAAACTGGAAGACTTTTCCATTTGGCAACTTCAAATTAAGGTTAGTTATGATCTTGCAACGATGTCATTTAATGCGCTATGCCACCAGTCAATGTCTTTTCACACCGAGAAATTTGGAGGCGCACTTGTCTCACAAACGTCTAAGTTTATTAGAGCATATAGTCTAATTATTGACACTATAAATTATCCTTTTCTATCGCTTTTGGTTTCTATAATCTCGGTTTGTACTATTCTTGCTGCAAAAATGCCACTTTTCGTTTTTGTTTTAATGATTCTTTTGCTTGGCTATGCTGTTGTGTCTTACAGGATGTTTAAAAGTATTGTACATTTAAACGAGAAAGCTGCATTTGCTCAAAGCAATCTATCAGGAGAACTTTTCGATGCCGCTTCTAACATTTTGCAGGTTAAAACATATGGCAGGGAAGACTTCGAACTCAGTTCTTTTGAAACAGTAAATAAAAATGTTGTAAAACGCGATTCAAAACGCATGATTGCAAGCGTCATTCGAGGCATTATAACAGCGCTGATTGCAGTTGTGATAATGAGCATCGTTGCTGTTTTTGTTGCAGGCGGTCATTCTTGGTTTGGAATTAGCCCTGGCAGCCTTGTTCTAATGTTTACATACACGTATTCAATCACTAACCAGTTTAACCACATTAACAGTGGGCTTCAGCGTTTTAACAGGGCATTCGGCGATGCACGTGCAATGGTTACTGTGCTTGACGAAACTTGCAGAAGCGATAAAACAACTAATGATGTCCCCGAGTTGCAGGTTACGGGCGGTGACATCAACATTTCTAACGTTTCATTTAACTACCACAACGATGGCGTAGAAAAAATGATGCTGGATAACTTAAATTTACACATTAAACCAGGTCAACACATTGGTCTTGTTGGTGTCAGTGGTTCGGGTAAAACAACGTTGGTAAAGCTTATCCTTCGCTTGTTCCCTGTTCAAAGTGGAAGTATATCTATTGATGGGCAAGATATTGCGCAAGTAAGTCAAACAAGCCTGCGTAAAAATATTGCTTATGTGCCGCAAGAGTCACTTCTGTTTCACAGAACAATTGAAGAAAATATTGGCTATGGCAAGCATGATGCAACTAAAGAAGAAATTATTCAGGCTTCAAAGGCTGCAGGAGCCTATGACTTCATTATGCATCTGCCCGATGGTTTTAAAACAATTCCTGGTGAACACGGCTTTAAACTTTCCGAGGGTCAACGCCAGCGCATTTTTCTTGCAAGGGCAATTTTATCTGATCGCCCAATTGTTATTCTGGATGATGCGACATCTGCCCTTGATTCTGAAAGTGAAGCGGCAGTACAGAAGGTTATTATGAAAGAAGGGCACACCGCACTTGTGATTGCACAACGCCTTTCAAGTGTGGCTAGCCTTGACAGAATTGTTGTTTTGCGTAATGGGAAAATTATTGAAGATGGCACCCATGATGAGCTCGTAGCACTGGACGGTGCTTACGCTAGAATTTGGAACAGACAAGTTAATGAACATTCTGACAACAAGTAGTCTGTGTTTCACTTTAAATTAGGTTTGCGTTCTTAAAATTCAACATCCTAGCACAAAATTCATGCATTTTTGTTGTGCGTGCTACAATGTGTGTAAACCAAAGCAATATGTAAACTAAAAGGACGGTCATGAACCCAGCTATTATCATTCCAACCTATTACTCAAACCCAAAACGTGCAGAACACGGTGGCGTTACAACAACGTACGACCACAAAACGCCTCTAGGCAGCCCAGGTGAGCTTCCTCGTTTGTTAAAGTCGCTTGCTAAAGTGCAAGGCGTTGGGCAAATCATCGTGCTTGTTGCAGCTGATAAAGGTGCTAACACCCAAGCAGAGCTTGAGGTTCAAAAAATTGCGAATAAGTTCCCATCCCTAAGCATTGCAGTTATAGGCAATGCTGAAAAAGGCCTAATTCGCCAGCGCTTTAAGCAGCTTGGTCTTGGTGAACTGTCGCATGAGGTGGGGCTTTCGGGTTACAGTGCAATTCGCAACTTAGGGCTTGTTGTGGCATGTGTTATGGGCTTTGATGCTGTTGTGTTTTTGGACGACGACGAAGTAATTGACGATGCTGACTTCATGAAAAAGGCAGTCTATGGGCTTGGCAAACTCACTCGCAAAGGTGTTCCAATTCTTGCGAAGACTGGCTTTTACTTTAATTCCGAGGGCACATATTTGTCGAAGAGCCAAAACGTGTGGTACAACCATTTTTGGCAGCAAGGGCGTGCGTTTAATGCATGGATTACAAAGGCACTTAACGGACCAAGGCTGCAGCGTAGCAACCATGTTTGTGGCGGCTGCTTGGCAATTCACAAGCAAGCATTCATGCGCATGGCGTTTGACCCATGGGTTTCACGTGGGGAAGACTTAGACTACATGTTTAACCTGCGCATGTACGGAAGCGACATATGGTTTGACAACACTTGGAACTTGCACCACTTGCCACCTGCAAGCACAAGCGAGGGCAGGCGTTTTCGCCAAGACATTTACCGTTGGCTTTACGAGTTCAGAAAACTTGAATATAGCCGCACGCAAATTGACTTAATGCAAATTAAGCCCCAGTCGCTTGTGCCATACCCAGGGCCCTTCTTAAAGCCTGGCATCACAAACCGCATTCGCATTACTGCCATTCTTCGCAGCTTTGCACGTGAAGACGGGCGTGCTTACAGGCAGGCTGCCCGCAGTGCAAAAACAGAAGCCACTGAATATGCGCAGAACAATTGCCAGAAATATTTCGAGTTTCAATATGTCTGGCCACGTCTTACAAGCCTTATGGAATGCGACAAAATTACATGCGATGCGCTAATTGAGTCCGTCAATGCGCGCCAAGCAAAAACGCTGCAAGGCAAAACACCAAACAGGGTTGCCCCTAAAGTTGAAAACCTTGACCCTGGTGCCACAACAGAAATCCGCTTAAACTTAGACGAATAGTAAAGATTTTGCATCTGGACAAATTGGGCTAATTTATGAACCTTCAATCACTACCAAACTTCACCCCGCATTCGCAAGCCGACGAAAACCGCTTGAGATTGCCAAAGCATTTTATAGTTGAAATGCTTTTGATACTGCTAATTGTTGCAGC
>CAYVDR010000022.1:0-3578 GCA_964450625.1 uncultured Senegalimassilia sp. | reverse complement strand
TTTGGTAAAGACAGGCTTAACCTTGTTGTTGATGTTAACCAAGAAGTTGAAAGCGTTTTAGTTCCGCCATTCATTTTGCAGCCTCTTGTTGAAAATTGTGTGCGCCATGCAATGCCTTCTGAGGGCTTGCTGACCATTACCATACACGCTGCTAAGGAAGGCGAAAACGTTGCAGTTTCCGTTACTGACGATGGCAACGGCATGACCGACGAACAGCGGGAAAACATGTTGCACCCAAGGGAAACAAACGGGCTTGGGATTGCTGTTTCAAATGTTCACGACAGAATTTGTGGCTGCTATGCGCAAGGTTCTGGCATGAAAGTGCGTTCTGTGCTTGGCGAAGGAACAACAGTAACTCTTTTGCTTGTTGCTGCCTTGACTGGCAATACGCAGGGCTAACTGCGCTTTAAGGCTTTCTGTGCGAAAGCAAATCAGGGCGAAGTTGCTTTGTGCGCTTTATGCTTTGCTCATGCCGCCATGCAGCAACGTTTTCATGATGCCCGCTCAAAAGCACATCTGGCACGCGCATTCCCCTAAATTCGGCAGGGCGTGTGTACTGTGGGTATTCCAAAAGCGCATTCGCAAAGCTCTCGTCGCTTGCACCGTCTTCAGCCCCCAAAACACCTGGTAGCTTGCGCACAACTGCATCTATTACCACCATGCTTGCAAGCTCGCCACTTGTTAGCACGTAGTCACCAATGCTTATGATTTCATCGGCTAATGTGTAGGCACGCTCGTCAATTCCTTCGTAGTGGCCGCATATAAACAGCAAGTGCTGTTTTGTTGTAAGCTTGTTTGCAACAGTGTCACTGAACTGCTTGCCGTGGGGTGCCATGAATATGGTGTAGGGCTTACAACCTGCAGACAGCGCATCGTACGCCTCAAAAATGGGCTCGCATTTCATGACTAGCCCGTGCCCGCCACCGTATGGCTCATCGTCTGTTGTGTGGTGCTTGTCGTGCGTCCACCTGCGCAAGTCATGTGCACAAAAATTTAGCAAGCCCTTTTCTTGTGCTAAGCGCATCATAGACGTGTTCATAACTGAATCATACATGTTGGGAAATGTTGAGAGCGTTTCAATTTTCATGGCGTATGCCTTACATGTGTTTGTGTCTAATTGTGGCAATTTGAATGAACAACTTTGGGTTTAGAATTTGGATTTAGAGGTCTAAAAGTCCAGCTGGAAGGGTGGTGTGTATGCACTTTTCTTCTTCGTTTACGCTTTTAATGAACTCATCAACATACGGGATTTGAACAACGCTTTGCCCCTTGCGTTCAACTTCAAGCATTAACTGCCCTGGAAGCGCATCAATTGAAAGCACTTTGCCAACAAGCCCCGCAGCTTCATCAACAACTGCAAAGCCACAAACATCGCAAGCATCAGCCTTAAGCATTGCACGAGGCAAGTCGCTTGTTTTTGCCAAGCAATAGCAACCTGCCAGCGCTTCTGCAACTTCAGGGCTGTTAACGCTGCTGAATTCAACAACGTAGCCTTTTGGTGTGGGAGTACCAACGCCTGTAACCCGACCAGTGCGTGGGGCGTCTAAAACTGGTGGCACAAAGTGCACTTTAATGCCACACTCAAGTGCATAAGGAAAGCCCGCCACGCATTGCGCAACGAGCTTTGAAGAACCATGACGCGCCGCTTTTAAGTGCGCCACTTTAATGTATTTGTTCATTTAGTCGATTAGTTCAACTTCAACGCGGGTTTCCCTTGCAGCTGAACGTGCAAGTGTCCTGATGGATTTGATGATGCGACCACTGCGACCAATAACCCTGCCAGCGTCCTCTTCCTTCACACGCACTTCAATGCGAACTTCGCCGCCCTCTTTTTCAAGAGCGTCAACCTTAACGTCTTCTTTGTTGTCAACAAGTGCAACAACAATGTTTGAAACTAATTCTTGAATGTTTTCTGCTGTAGTCATAATTTAAGCCTCTTCACGACATTTTTTTAACAAAGCTGCAACTGTATCTGTTGGCTGTGCGCCATTAGCAAGCCATTTGTCAGCGGCTTCAAGATCAATTTTAATCATTGGTGGGTCTTGAAGTGGGTTGTACCTGCCAATGTCATCAATGAATTTACCGTTGCGTGGGCAACGACCATCGGCAACAATAACACGGTAGTACGGGCGTTTCTTAGCACCATGACGAGCCAAGCGAATTTTAACCATGAAGTTTAACTCCTTTTGTTTCCTAAAATAATGCGCTAACTAATTTGCGCAAACCAGTAATACAATTGCGGGTTATGTTAAGGTTCAGCCAAATAAAATACAAGATTTAATTTTAGTTAAACACCGCATTACCACACACGCACAAGCTATGAAGCTTCAATTTGAAAGAGCGAATTTTAAATGCCGCTAACAATTACTTGCATTTAGCTGTTAAATTTTTCTTTAACCTTAGGGTTAACTAGTGCAACAATGGTAAAGATTATTATTGGTGCATACATAACTAAAACTGCTAAGAGCGATTCAACGCCTGAAGGTGATATATCCTGAATGAAAATTGCACCAGTTTTCATTGCGGAGACTTGCTGTGTCACAAGCGCAAAAGCATAGAAATTGTTAATCCAGTGAATAAACAAACCTGGCATTAAATTATTAAATGCAACATTGATGAAGTACAACATGCAACCCATTAAGAAATAGCCAGAAGCACCTGCAATAATGTCAATAGTTGTTGATTGGGCTAGCATTTCTGGATTGTATAAGTGCATAACCATAAACATTAAGCTTGTAATAACGCCCATGACAACGCATTTCACCGTTGGTTTAAGTTTGTCTCCACATACCGCACGCAGCGGAATACCACGAAAAACAATTTCCTCATAGCTTGTTTGCATCCATGTAAGAGCTATGGCCATAACCAGTGTTATTAGAATTGAAGGTAAGCCAATCGAGTTAATTGATATAGGATTATGTTTTATAAGTAAGTCATAGAATTCGCCTAACACAAACCCTAGAAGCCAAAGCAGAAAAAGCATGCCTATTAACTTTGGGTTGAATTTACCTTTAGTTCCAAAAACAAAATCGCGAAACTTTGTTTTCATAAATTTTTTAATGACAATAACGCTTATAAGAAACAGGATAGCAAACCCTATAAATGCGCCTAAAGTTTCGGGGATCCAAGAAAACTCACCTTCAACTCGTACAAGCTTTGAGAAAATGGTTGTAAACGTTGCAACTATAAAGTAAGCAGCAAAGCAAATGAGAAAACATGCAAACCAACGCCCAAATGACGCAACGTTATTGCCAACAGTTTTCTTTTTTACAACTGCGCCAGCAGAATTGCTTTGAGCCTGCCCAGTTTCGTTGTTTGGATTGTTCATTTTAAAAACCTTTCGAATAATAATTGGGTTGTGACCTCAACAGAAATTTATTATAAATTTATTTAGCGTAAATTCAACTTAAATTTTTGCTTTTAATTACTTTTTGATGGAGCATTTTTGGTGCATTCATACACTGCTTTTATTTCATCAACTGGCACGTGCACACATTCCGAAATTTTTAAACCCTGTTTTTTTGCAAAATATTTTAAAGTTACAATTTTTGTTGTAAAAGTGCCTTTGGAAATTACGT
>CAYVDR010000021.1:9286-13021 GCA_964450625.1 uncultured Senegalimassilia sp. | reverse complement strand
CTAATACCCCAACTTAAAGCCCTTATATGTAAAATTTTTAGTTTATGCTGGCATTTTAGAATGCATTGTCTAGAATTCACTTCTGCTGCTTTGCAAAAGTCAAGGTCAAGCGCGTTTTATCACATTTTTTAAGGGTAAAATTCAATTTGGCGTTGAACATGTTTGTTTTAGTGGTAGTATTCATTTCTGTTGTATAAAACGGTAAAGGAGTAAAAATGCCAATTCCTCAATTAAGCCCTGAAGAGCGTCAGGCTGCACTCGAAAAAGCAAGGGAAGCTCGCACAAAGCGTGCTGAAGTCCGCGAACAGCTCAAGAATGGTAAAATTACAATTAAGCAGGTCATTGAAATGAAAGACGACCCAATTGTTGGTCGCATGAAAGTTTCAACAATCATCGAAACTCTTCCAGGTTATGGCAAAGCTAAAGCTCAAAAACTCATGAACGAACTTTCAATTTCTGAAACTCGTCGTCTTCGCGGCCTTGGTGAAGTGCAGCAGGCAAATCTTCTTTCTCGCTTAGGCTAAATTGCGCAAAGGCAACCTTTTTATAATTTCAGGGCCATCAGGTGCTGGCAAAGGCACGCTGGTGGCTCTTCTTATGAAGTCAGTGCAAGATGCATGGCTTTCAGTTTCAGCTACAACGCGCGCACCACGCACAGGCGAAGTTGATGGCACACACTATTTCTTTAAAAGTAAACCTGAATTTGAGCACTTAATTAAAACCGACGCATTGCTTGAGTGGGCAGAATACAACGGAAATTTTTACGGCACTCCTAAAGGTGTTGTTATGCAAAAAATTTCTGAAGGTGTGCAGGTTGTGCTTGAAATTGAAGTGCAAGGGGCAGCTCAGGTTAAACAGAAATTTCCAGAAGCGCACCTTGTGTTTATTGAGCCACCGTCGCTTGAAGTGCTTGAAGCGCGTCTTGCGCAAAGGGGCACCGAAAGCGCGCAGGTAATTGAAAAGCGCATTGAAACTGCTAAAGTTGAACTTGAAAAAAAAGGCGAATACGATTTGCGAATTGTAAATGAAAACCTTGACATGGCTGCAAATGAGCTTATAACGTATGTAAACAATTGTGCAGACGCGAAATAATTAAGGATAAACATTATGAGCATTATTAAACCAAGAATTAACGATTTGCTTGACAAAACCGATGGTGACCGCTTTATGCTTTGTTCCGTTGCATCAAAGCGTGCGCAGGACATTAGCGACATGATGCGCGGGCAGCGCGACCGTGCCATTGAGCTTCAAAGTGCTGTTGAAATTGCTAAAGCAGCTGATAAAAAACCACTGTCTATTGCATTTGATGAAGTTGCAAACGGTGATGTTTCTTTTGTTGGCTCTAAGTTAAATGAATCTCTGGCTGATAGCGAGGGTGAAACAGAAGACGCTACAGAAGATGTAAAACGCACAGAAGTTACAATAGGCTAGTTATCCCAACTTAGTTACTATGAGTCAGTTTCAGCGCATTTGTCTTGTCCACTACCATGAAATTGGTCTAAAAGGGCACAACAGGGCTTCGTTTGAAATTAGGCTTCAAAAAAATTTGGAAGTGCTCCTATGCGCTTTTCCAATCGTTAAAATTCAGCGCATATCTGGGCGCTTGTGCATTTTCTTTAAAGAGGGCACAACAAACGACTCTGCTCTCGAGTGCGCTAATTTAGCTAAAAAAATCCCAGGTGTTGCGCGTGTGTCCTGCGGTTTTAAATGCGAGCGCGATTTAGGCACGATGGGCACTGCGGCGGTTGCTGCTTTAAACGAAGCTGGTGAATTTGAAACTTTCAAAGTTAAAGCCCGTCGCAATCACACCGATTTCCAAACCAATTCAATGGAAATGAACCAAATTATTGGCGCAGTGCTCTGCGACGCATTTCCAACAAAGCAAGTTAAAATGAAGCAGCCTGACGTTGAAGTGGGCGTTGAAGTTGTGCAAAGTGCAGCCTATGTTTATGCTTTTAGCGTGCCCGGCATTGGTGGGCTTCCTGTTGGTTCATCTGGTAAGGTTGCTTGCCTTTTGTCAAGCGGCATAGATTCCCCTGTTGCAACTTGGAAAATTGCACGCCGCGGCGCTGTGTGCATTGGTGTGCATTTCTCTGGCAGGCCGCAAACGTCTGATGCAAGCGAGTTTTTGGTAGACGATATTGCGCACGTGCTTGAAAAAACAGGTTGCATTGCAAAGGTTTACGTTGTGCCTTTTGGCAACTTCCAACGTGAGATTTCTGCTGTTGTGCCGCCAGAGCTTCGCGTGATAATTTACAGGCGCACTATGTTTAGGGTTGCTGAAAAAATTGCAGAAACAGAAGGTGCAAAAGCGCTGGTTACAGGCGAAAGTTTAGGCCAAGTTGCTTCGCAAACAATTGAAAACATACAGTGCACTAATGCATCTGTTTCGCTTCCCATTTTTAGACCGCTTATTGGCAGCGATAAACTTGAAATTATTAACGATGCACAAAAGCTTGGTACATTTGAAATTTCATCACAAGATGCCCCCGATTGCTGCACGCTTTTTATGCCGCGAAACCCAGAAACCCATGCGAAGCTTTTTAAAGTTGAAGCCGCCGAGGCTAAGCTTAACCTTGACGGGTGGGTTAGCGAATTGGTGGCTTGTGCGGAAGAGCACACTTACAAATGCCCCGCATACAAGCAGCGTAAGAAGAAATAAACTTTTATGTTTGCGTAAATTCATTTTCTGCAACTGCCGCTAATGGCAAATCGTAAATGTTTTGGCTTCTGTCTAGCATTCATAGTAATTATTGCTTACATACCTCAATCATGTATAATTTTTTACAACGTTTTACGAGTGATAATTAACCACTAGGGGGTGTGGGGTTTATTAGCGTTTGCCGAAACATAAAAAAGGGCTTTCACGCAGCGGTTTTTTTACTTGCTGCATTAGTTTTATTATGCGTTCTTTCAGGTTGCAAACCTACAGACTTCTTCACTGAAATTGTTATAACCCCGTTTTCTAATGTTGAAGACACAACCAATGCTGAAAAAACAATCATAAACTCCCCTGACGCAACAGTTGAAACCGACCAGCTTTCAGCGCTAAGCTGGACAGATGCCTCCGTGCAGTCGCAAGCTGTAAACAGGCTTGTTACGTTTTCAAAAAATCCAACGTCTAACTTGGAGGCACACCACTCCATTTTTAGCTTAACGCCGCTTCTTCCTGGCATTGAAGCAAGCGATGGCGTAAAAATTGTGTACTCGCCGCAAAGCACGCTTGACAAGCAAGCAAACGAAACCCCGCCTAATGCGCAAAACGAGCAGCCTAACGTACAAAGCACCAGCACGGGGGCAAACACAACATCCGATGCCACACAAACAAACCCAACGGACAACACATCGGCTGACCAAGCTGCATCATCTAGCGGTGTG
This sequence comes from uncultured Senegalimassilia sp., assembly GCA_964450625.1. Lineage (GTDB taxonomy): Bacteria > Actinomycetota > Coriobacteriia > Coriobacteriales > Eggerthellaceae > Senegalimassilia. The sequence continues at coordinate 9,643 of CAYVDR010000021.1, read as the reverse complement.
CAAACGCCAGACGCAACAAACGGCACGCAGGGAAGCAGCGGGGCTGGTGCAGTTGAGGGCCAAAGTGCTGGCGGCAGTTCGGCAAGCCAAACAAACGACGGCACTGGCAACAACCCAAATTCCAACACTGGCACTGGTACGTCGGATGTGCCATCGGGCGGCTCGGGCGGTGTTGCAAAACGCACGTACAACCCGCAAAACGATGCACTACTAACTGCACGTGCCAACAAACTTGCAGTTGTAGGCGACAATTTAGCAACGCTTGTGCAAATGATTGGCGGCTCTGAAAGCATTTGTGCGCTAACAACAACTGCATACTACGGCGACGCACAGCGAACACGTGAAAACAAGCAAGGC
>CAYVDR010000021.1:0-9186 GCA_964450625.1 uncultured Senegalimassilia sp. | reverse complement strand
GTTAACATGCAAACTGTGCAAGGCATTAAAGATGCTGCTAGCCTTATTGGAACTTCCCTTAGCGAAAGCAAAACGTGCGGGCAAAACGCAACGCAGATGGCGCAAAACTATAACAATGCAGTTGACTCAATTGTGCTTGGTGCTGCAAGCAGCCACACCGATGGCACATACATTGCCTCGCAAGACGCAAATTCGCAAGGCTTTGCAAAAGAAAAGCTGACGCTTTACAACTCAGCTAAGGTAAGCGACAGCAAGTGCACAAACATTGTTGTAAACCTTGGCACCGATTGTGTGCGCAACCTTCAATACACAGGGGAGACCCAAATTGACATTTCAAGTGCAACGCTGTTTAACTGGGCAAGCCCCACAAAAGCGCCGTATCAGTTTTACTTGCAAACAGCAGGCGCATATTCCGACAACACAAACTCAAGCTTGTTTAAGCAAAACAACAACACAACAACTAATGTGTCTTCGTTGCTGTTCCCTTACACGCTAACAAATGTGAATGCCAACAATTTGGGAACGAGCACCCATGCTGCATATATTACATGGGCAAACAACCCTATTGTTTCTACTATGGGCAAAACCATGTCAACAAGCAGCGGTGCTACAACATCGGCAACGTATGGCTTAGGTTCAAAGTACCAGCCATACTTCATTGTTTGTGCATCAAACGGGCTTAGTGCCACAGACGTTAAAAACGCAGTTGTAAACCAAATTAATGCCCAAAACATGCTTTATTCAGCCTACCGCTACGACGGAAGTGCGCCAGCTAATAACAGCACAATTGGTGCTACGAATGGCGATGTTGCTGAAAACCCGTTTTTCACGGGGCTTAGTGCGCAAAATGTTGTGCGAGCAAACCCTTGCGGTTTGCTTGGTTCTTGGGCCGGTGCAAGTGCAGAATCTGTTTTGGAAGCCGCATGGGCAGCTGAGCTGTATTCGCACAGCCCAGGCAGCGCTTGTGCATACACCCCAATAAACTCTGCATCAAATTTCAGTTGCGACATTGCAGGCATTGCGTGTGCAAATACTCAGCAGGCAACTGAAGCGTTTTATGAGGTGTTTTACCGCGCAAGCACCGCGCAAGCAAGCACTTGGTATGCAAGTGCAGTGCCAGAAACGTTTGAGGGTTTAAGTTAGTTTCTATGGCAAGAGCAAAAAGTACTCCAAACAAAATAACAGTTGAGGGCAAAAACGAGTTTGCCGAAAGCGAGCAAAAACGCCGTGGGTTTCGCCACGAGGGCAGGCGGCTTTTCATTTTGGGCATTTTGTGCGCTGTGGTTGTTTTTGCAGCTTGGGTTTTGCCAACATACATGTTCGACCACTCGCAAATGCAGTTTACACCTGCGGTTTTCATAAATGTTGTTGCATACAACTTCGACTCGCTGCTGAACGTGTTTGTGGCTGGTGGCCAAGCAGGTGAGAGCCGCTTTATGGCTGTTGTTGTTTGCGCTGTGTCAGGGGCTGCACTAGGCATGTGCGGTAGCGCATACCAAGGTGCGTTTAACAACCCGCTTGCAGCACCCAAAACGCTTGGCATCATGGCAGGCGGTGCGCTTGGTGCGCTAATTTATGTGCTGTTTTTGCAAGGGGTTGGCCCTAAAATGCCAGGGCTTTCAAGTGGCAGCTACACATATGCCCAGCAGTTGGGTTGGCTTTCTTCACTAAACCCATTCGAGTGGCTTTGGGTAAACTATGGCAAGTGCCTCTGTTCTATGGCGGGTTGCTTTATTGTTGTTGCCATTGTGCTTGCGCTAACTTCTGCTTTTGGCCGTGGCAAGCTTTCAAACGTTGTGGTCATAATTTTTGGGCAAGTTTTTGCAGCAACTGTAACGGCAATAATCTCGTTTATGCGCTATGCCTCCACAAGTGCTGGCAGCATAGACACAGCAGATGAGCTTCGTGAAATTGAAAACTACACCATGATTCAAGAATTTCACTACATCGACCTGTTAATTATTGTGCTTCCAATTTTAATATGCATGGTTGTAATTTTGCTTATGTCACGCCGTTTAACACTGCTTTCTTTTGGTGATGATGAAGCAAACACAATGGGCATAAACGTTAACCGCACACGTTATGCACTAATTGCAGTGTGCACAATAATGACAGCGTTTGCAATTTCGTTTTGTGGCCACGTTGCCTATCTTGGCTTTATTTCTGCGCACCTAGCAAGGCGCATTGTGGGGCCTAATTTTCGCTACTTGCTGCCCGCCAGTTTGTTTGTGGGGGCAAGCCTTTTAACGGTTATTCAGTACATTTGCCAGTCGGGGCTGCCAAACACGTCCCCTTATTCTGCTGGCGTTGTGTGCTCAATTGTGGGTGCAACATTGTTTATTGTTATTGTTCTAACACAGCGTGGAAAGGCGTTTAGCGGTGGCTGGCGGTAGTAGCAAAAATAACAACTACGCAGACCGCATTATTGCGCGCGCAAAAAAGCTGCATGCTGAAAATGCTTTTGAGCCTGCAAGCAGCACGCTTGCGCCTTCTTGTGTGCCTGCTAAGCCAAGTGCAAGTGCTAAGGCTTCGCTTGCGCAGCAAAGCAAAGCCTCAAAAAACACCCGCACTTGCGTGATTGTGTTTGGCGCAATTTGCGCATTAATAGCAGGGTTTAGCTTGTTGCTTCCATACTACGGCATAAACTCAATGGGTGCGGGCGGCCAAATTTCAAGCATTAGCGACGTACTTGATTCTTACGGCTTGTGGTTTCAAATGAATGTGCTGCCGCTTTTTGACAACACGCTTGCAAACAAAACGGGGGCAATGTATGCGCAGTTTTTGGAAACACACGATGCAACCGTGTATACGCTTTCCATAAACCGCCTGGTGGTAACGCTTATTGTTATTGCTTGCGGCTGCATTTTGGCACTTTCTGGCCTTCTGTTTCAATCGGCTTTCAAAAACCCGCTTGCAACCCCTTCCATGCTTGGTGTCTCTGACGGTGTTACATTAGGCTGCATAATTTTTGGCATGCAAGGTTTTGCTTCCATCGGCGAAAACCCCACGCTTTACTTAGGCCTAGTCTATGGCTTAGGTGCTGTGGTTGTTGTTGCGGTTTTGTTTGCAGGGCGTGTGCTTTCGGGTGGTGCGCGCTACAACATTTTAGACATGCTGCTTCTAGGCACAGTTGTATGCCAACTTCTAAACGGCGTGAACAGCTTTGTGCAAAACTTTGTTATGGACGAAAACCAGTGGTACAACTTCTACGATGTGCAACAAGCAGGCGACGCACTTTGCGAACCTGTCATTCAAGGCGTGTTTGTTGTGGTGTTTTTGCTTACGTTTGTGCCTGCACTAATTTTGCGCTTTCGGTTCAACTTAATTTCATTTTCTAATGATGAAGGCACAATGATGGGCGTGCGTGCTGGGCTTTTGCGTGGGCTTGCATTGTTTTTGGGAAGCGTTATGCAACTTTGTGCAATTGCAACAATTGGCCAAGTTGCCATGCTTTCGCTTGCTGTGCCGTTTTTGGTGCGCTACATGTTTCCCGCAAATTTCAAAAGCCAGTTTTTAGGCAACTGCCTTGTTGGCTGCGCTGTGCTGCTTGCATGTGTTGCAATACAGCACTTCGCAACTGTGGGAATTGTTACCATGCCTGTTGGCACCATTGTAAGCATTTTCATTGTGCCGTTTTTCATTTGGATGATGGCACTTGGCAAGGCCAGGTGGTAGCGCTATGGCACTAAAAAACAAAGCTGGGCTTAAAGTTTTTGGCCGTGCTCTGCTGCTGGTTGTATGCGGCATTTTGCTGCTGTTGCCAGTGCTTTTAATTGCTCACCCCATTGCGTATGTGCCATTCATTTCAGCGGTGTTGCTTGTTGTTGTGTCGTTTGTTTACTTGCAGCTTTTAAAGCGAAATTTAAGCGTGCATCTAAGCAGCATGGCAGCAGAGGTTGAGCGTGGCAGTGACGGCCAACTTAGTGTTGTGCTGCAAAATAAATCATTTCTTCCAGCAGCACGTGTGACACTTGAATTTTTTGTTACTAACTTGTTTGGCGAAACCGATGAAGTGCAGCGCATTTCGTGCTCCATTAAACGCAAGGACACCCTAAACGTTAACTTCAACGTGCGCTTTGTTCACCTTGGCACTTACTACGCTGGCATAAGCAACGCCCGTGTGTTCGACTTGCTTGGGCTGTTTTCATCGGGCTTGCAAGGTGCACAAAGGCGCCAAGTTGTTGTAAGCCCGCGCGAGGTTGATTTTGAAAATGACCTTTCTCTTTTAAACGCAACGGACGAAAGCAAGCGCGCACTGCGTGCTGTGCTTGACGACAACGTAGACTATGCGCAAGTGCGCGAGTACCGCCCAGGCGACCCCATGAAAACAGTGCACTGGAACTTGAGTGCAAAAAGCGTGAACAATGCCATGTACACCCGCTTGTTTGAAACGCATGTTAACCCTTCGCTTTCCGTTGTTATTGACCCGCTTTCCCCCCACAAAAACTCAGAGGATTTAATGAGTACCTTCGACGGCATGGTGGAAGCAGCGGCAGCAATTTGCAAGCTTGCCAGGCAATGCGGTATAGATTCAGACGTGCACTTTATGGGCAAAAGCACGCAGCCTGAAGTGTTGCGCATCGCCTCAACTAAAGATGCTTGCAACTTGGTATCTAGGATGCACACCATAACACACGTTGCAAAAGCTGGTGCTTTAGACGTGCAAGCAAATGAAATGCTTGCACGTGCTGGGCTTCAAACACACTCAAGCGGCAGCGTGGCACTAATCACGTCACGGTCTACATCAAAGCTTATAACAACCTTGCAAGACATTTTGCACATGCGCAAAAGCGTGCTTGCGTTTTTAATTGTTTCAAGCAACCTAGTTGGCAAAGAACGCAAAAAATTCTGCGCACCTCTAAAGCGCATAAGCGCCTCTGGCGGCTTTTGGTGGGCAGTGGAGTCAAACGAAGTTTCAACGAAGGTGGTTGGCAGGTGAGCCGAAACGCAAACATAAAAAGCTATATCTTTAGCCGCGGAGGCGAATTTTTGTTGCTGTTTTTTTCCGTTTGCGCTGTTAGCACTGTTGCTCTTAATGGCTTTTTCCTAGATGGTGTTACCGAGCAGCTTGGTTGGGCAGGGCGTGCTGGCATTGTGTGTTGCATAAACTTTGTGCTGCTTGTTGTGCTTTATGCAGCAACAACATCACGCAAAAACATGCTTGTGTTTGGCATTGTTTATGCAGTGCTTTTGTGCGTTTTGCTACTTATTGCACTTGCTGTGTCGGGTGCAGAAAACATTTACGACGATGCAGAGGGCAACTTTTTATACTTCGCATTCGTCTGCATTGGCTTTGCAACTGCCGGTTTTTTGCTTACACGCACGCTTTTGGGCTGCTGTGTTTGGTTTGTTGCAGTCGCTTTTACATGCAGCGTTGTGCAGGGGTTTTACCGCACAGAGGAGTTGTTTGCAAGCGTGCTTTGTGCGTTTTGCGCTCTTGCGCTAATCGTGTATAAAAACTTTAGGCTGGGTGTTGAAAGCGCACAAGTTACATCGAATAAAAAAGCTTCGGGTGGTTTTTTGCAAGCCATTTTGCCTGTGTGCGGTGTATTTGTGGCAGCACTTGCGTTGTGGTTTTTTGTTATTGCGCCGCTAAACCCAGCAGTTGTGCGCATAACGCTTGTAACGGAATACCGCACGCTTCCCTTTGAATTTTTGAAAGGCACAGCGCAAGAAAAACCGCAACTCGATTTCAGCTACACGTCCGACAACTTAGTTGACGGCATGCAATACACAACAGACGACCTTGTGCAAGATGCAAACTCAAGCACTGAAATTGAAGCGAATTCCCTTTTGCAGCAGCGTGAGCAGCAAAAAGTTACAGGCACACAGGGCAACACTGCCACAGATTCTGGCGGCTCAACAAGCCCTACGCTTGACAACGACTCACCCGAAGAACAGTTCGATGCAATTTCATATTCATGGGAATTTCCTTGGGTCATTTTAGCCATAGTGCTTGCAGTACTTTTTGTGTGCGCTGTGGCCGCTTACTTTGTTGCAAGGCGGGCATACCGCACACATCGCCTAAAAACCATTTTGGCAAAAAAGCCCGCTGAACAGGTAAAACAGCTGTACAACTTCGAGCTTAAATGTCTTGGAAAACTTGGGTTTAGCGTGCCTAAAGGCGCTACACTTAATGAATACGCACACAATTCAACACGTGAATTTGAAGTTATAACAAGCGTTTGCCGTGTGCCGTTTAGCACACTTACAAAAACTTACAACGCTTGCACTTATGGCAGGCACACACCAACGGAAAGCGAAATTGTGCCGTTTGTTACGTGGTACTTAAACTTTTGGCGTGCAGCGTACAAACAACTAGGGCCAATTCGCTACTTTTTCAAATCGTTTAGGTTGTAGCTTTTTAAATTGCACATGCATGCAATTGATTGACTTATTGATTGAGAATTTGAAGAATAAGGAGCTTGTTAAAATTGATTACACTTGAGGCAAAGGACTTAGCTTGTGGCTGGGACGCTAAAACCCCAGTGCAGCGCTTTGTTAGCTTTAAGGTTGAAAGCGGGCAAGTTTGCTGCATTCTAGGCCCAAACGGTTGCGGCAAAACAACGCTTCTAAAAACTATGATGGGGCTTGTGCCTGCACTTTCAGGCCACGCAATGCTAATGTCTAAGGATGTTCGCAAGCTGTCACCAAAGGTGCGCGCACGTGCAATTGCATACGTTAGCCAAGGTCACACGCCGCCTTTTACATACCGTGTGCGCGATGTTGTGCTGCTTGGGCGCATAAACAACATTGGCCTTGGGCAACCCTCAGCAAACGATTTGCACATTGCAAACAAAGCGCTTTCAGACATGGGTGTGCTTCATTTGGCAGACAAAATGTACACTGACATTTCAGGCGGCGAGTTGCAGCTTGTAATGATTGCTCGTGCGTTAACGCAGCGTCCTCAAATTCTTGTGCTTGACGAGCCAACAGCCGCACTTGACTATGGCAACGCCATGCGGGTTATTGCAAAAGTGCGCCAGCTTGCAAAAAGCGGCTATGGCGTGCTAATGACAACGCACAGCCCAGACCATGCGCTTATGCTAAACTCCAATGTTGTGTTGCTGCAACCGAATGAACCTGCGCAATTTGGCCCAGCCATTAAAGTTATAACGGAAAAAAACATGCGCAGTGCCTACGGCGTTGATGTTGAAACAAAAGAATTTCTAACGCGCGACGGGCAAGTTATGCGCATGTGTGCACCAGTGTTTTCATCACTTGTAAAAGAAGAGGGAGAATAAAATGCTAAGCAATGAAGAAGTTACAAGCGCTCAAAAAACTATAAGCAGCGTTGTGCAAAACATAAACACTGTAATCCAAGGCAAAAACAATGTGGTTGAACTGGTGGTTTTGGCTCTTGTTGCACGTGGGCATGTGCTGCTTGAAGACTTACCAGGCACAGGCAAAACAACACTTGTGTCAACGCTTGCAAAGTCAATAGACTGCAAATTCTCACGCATTCAGTTCACGCCCGATGTTATGCCGTCTGACGTTTCGGGCTTTTCAATTTACAACCAAAAAACCCAGGAGTTCGACTACCGTCCAGGTGGGGTGGTAAGCAACCTTGTGCTGGCAGACGAAATTAACCGTGCAAGTGCAAAAACGCAGTCGGCACTTTTGGAAGCCATGGAAGAGCGGCAAGTTACAGTTGACGGCACAACACGGCCGCTTGATGAGCCATTCATGGTGCTTGCAACGCAAAACCCAATTGAGCAGTTTGGCACATACCCTTTACCTGAAGCGCAGCTTGACCGTTTCATGATGAAAATTTCCATGGGCTACCCAGCATTTGAACAGGAAGTTCGTGTGCTTGAACTTGGCAATGGCGCAAAGCGTGCTGTTAGCGCCACCGCAAGCAAGCAAGACATCATAAGTGTAAGTGAAGCCGCAGAAAATGTTTTTGTAAGCCCGCTTGTCTTTCGCTACATCGTGCAAATTATTACTGCCACACGTGATAACGCTGAAATTCAAATTGGCAGCTCACCGCGCGGAGGCATAGCGCTGCTTTCCCTTGCACGTGCTTATGCGCTCCTGCAAGGCCGCAGCTATGTTTTGCCCGACGATGCAAAAAAGCTAAGCCCGCACATTTTACGCCACCGTATAACTCTATCGCACGAAGCAAAAGTAAACAACCGCACGCCAGATGATGTTATTGAAACCATTTTAGGCGGCATCCACGTGCCTCACATCGATGAGGCACAGGCTAGCGGAAAGGCAAAAAGCAATGAAAAAAGCGAAACTGACTAGGCGCCAGTTTGTTCTAGCATGCGCAGTTTCAGGCTGTGCGCTTGCAACAAGCGGCTGTGGCAATCTAGTACAAAAAAACGCATCTTCTAGCACAAGCCAAACGCAAGGTTTTGGCCCTGAAACTGAAATTAAAAGCTACCCTGTGTCTTTAAAGCTTTATGCCGATGCAAACATTGCCTTACACTCTGGCGGCAGTGCTGCTGCCAAACAACTTGGCGCAAGTGGGCTTGACAAACTTCATGAATACATTGTGCGCTACCAAAGCCAAACCGACAGGGGCAACGTTACGATTGATGTTGAATACGTCTCGTTTAGCGAACTTGAAAAAATGGCAAGTGCTGGTTTTAGTTCTGGCGACGGCATTATTGCCGACGCGTCAACAGTGGAAGCCGGCACAAGTGCGGGCACAATTGCTGGTGGCAATGCGGGTTATTTAACAAGCGATGTGTCATACAACTTCCCAGAAAGCTGCATGATTGTGCGCGCGCAGGGCAGCAGTGCAAGCCTGCCAGCGGCTCGCACGCTAAACGGCACAGATGCACCCGATGGCACAATAAACCAGCTGCAACAGCTCCCAAGCTTTGACGGCACGCTGGCAGTTGTAAACCCAAGTGCTGCAACTGAAGGCATTTGTGCAAATCGCATTTTGGCACGTGAAGGCTTCTACACGCAAACCAGTGGCACATCAGGTGAATTTAGCGAAAACGTTGCAAGCAAAATTCGCACGTTTCAAACGCAGGATGAAGCTGTAGGCGCAGTTGTGGCAGGGCAGTGCCAGCTTGGGTTTGCCTTTCAAAGCACCATAGGCTCAAAATACAGCGGCATTGAAACGTGCTACAAGCCAGCGGGCAACAGCTTGCAATACAGCGCAAGTGCACTTGAGTGCTCAAGCGAAAAAGGTGTTATGCGCGACTTTTTCGCATTCATTACAAGCTG
>CAYVDR010000020.1:9483-13042 GCA_964450625.1 uncultured Senegalimassilia sp. | reverse complement strand
GGTCTCAATAACTCTGAAATTGCCTCAAAACTCTTTATTAGCCCTGCTACTGCAAAAACGCATGTGGCAAGAATTATGCAAAAGCTAGATGCGCACGACCGTGCCCAGCTTGTTATGTTTGCATACGAATCGGGGCTTGTTAAACCCAAAAATGTATAAAATGTAATTTTTAGCACTCTAAGCCTTAGAGTGCTAGCACTCTCGGGTGAAGAGTGCTTAAATACACGTATGCGAAAAGTCGCATAGGTTTTCGGTTTAGTAGAAAGAAGGAATTATGAATTTGAAACCATTGGGCGACCGCGTAATTGTTAAGGCGGACGAAGCAGAGGAAACAACAGCTTCTGGCTTGTTCATTGCATCAGAAGCAAAAGAAAAGCCTCAAAGTGGCACTGTTTTGGCAGTGGGCGAGGGCAAGGTTGACAACAACGGCAACAAAGTTGCTGTGCCTGTAAAGGCAGGCGACAAAGTGGTGTTTGGCAAGTATGGCGGCACCGAATTTAAAGTTGAGGGCGAGGATGTTCTAATTCTTCGTGCTGACGACATTTTTGCAGTATTTAACTAGGCTGCTCTCCTTAGTTTTGCTGCCAGTTAGTGCAGCAAATTTTCTTACCATAAACTGGTAACGTTTTAAAGCAAGTCATAAACTTGAAAGGAAGTTTTTAATATGGCAAAAGACATTAAATTTGACACAGACGCAAGAAGCGCACTCGCAGCAGGCGTTAACAAGCTGTCGAATGCTGTTAAGGTAACCTTAGGGCCAAAAGGCCGCTACGTTGCACTTGAAAAATCTTATGGTGCACCATCAATTACAAACGACGGCGTTACAGTTGCAAAAGAAGTTGAGCTTGAGGACCCAATCGAAAACATGGGCGCACAGCTTGTTCGTGAAGCTGCTGTTAAAACAAACGATGTAGCAGGCGACGGCACAACAACAGCAACTCTGCTTACCGATGTTATTGTTTCTGAAGGCTTGCGCAACGTTACTGCTGGTGCTGACGCGCTGGCTATTCGCCGCGGCATCCAGGCTGCAACAGATGCAGTTGTTGAAAGCATCAAGGCCGATTCAACACCAGTTTCCACAAAAGACCAAATTGCAAACGTTGGTACAATTTCTGCAGGCGATGCTGAAATTGGCGAAAAAATTGCTGAAGCAATGGATGCTGTTGGCAAAGATGGTGCAATTTCTGTTGAAGATTCCCAAACATTTGGGCTTGAAATGGAAATTGTTGAGGGCATGCAATATGACCGTGGCTACATTAGCCCATACATGGCAACCGACACTGACAAAATGGAAGCTTCAATTTCTGATCCATTCATTTTGCTAACTGACCAAAAAATTACAAACATCCAGGACATGGTGCCATTGCTTGAGCAAATCATGAAATCTGGGCGTCCTTTGTTTGTTGTTGCAGAAGATGTTGAGGGTGAAGCTTTGGCAACAATTTTGCTAAACAAAATTCGTGGTACTCTAAACTGCGTTGCAATTAAAGCCCCTGGCTTTGGCGACCGCCGCAAGCGCATTTTGGAAGACATTGCAGCTGTTACAGGTGCTCAGGTAATCGACAAAGACTTTGGCATGACACTTGCAGACGCTAAACTTGAAATGTTGGGCACAGCTAAAACAGTTAAGGTTACAAAAGACACAGCACTTATTGTTGATGGTGCGGGCGAAAAAGCAGCAATTGATGACCGCATCAATCAAATTAAAAACGAGCTTGACCAGGTTGATTCTGACTTCGACCGTGAGAAATTGCAAGAGCGTTTGGCTAAGCTTTCAGGCGGTGTTGCCGTTCTTAAAGTTGGTGCTGCAACAGAGGCAGAACTTAAAGAAAAGAAATCACGCATTGAAGACGCACTTCAAGCAACACGTGCTGCAGTTGACGAAGGCATTGTTGCAGGCGGTGGCGTTGCACTTATCAATGCAATTCCAGCACTTGACAAGCTTGAAGTTGAAAACCCAGACGAAAAAGTTGGCGTTGAAATTGTTCGCAAGGCACTTGAAGCACCAATGCGTGTTATCGCACAAAATGCAGGCTATGAAGGCAGCGTAATTGTTGACAAAGTAAAGCACATGGGCAAAGGTGAGGGCATGAACTTTGCCGATGGTACAAGCGGCAAAATGATTGACATGGGTGTTAATGACCCAGTTAAGGTTACTCGCACAGCTTTGCAATCAGCAGCTTCAGTTGCAGCCCTAATTCTTATTACTGAAGCTACAATTAACGAGATTCCTAAAGACCCTGACCCAGCAGCACAAGCTGCAGCAGCAGGTGCAGGCGGCGGCATGGGTATGATGTAATTTAGTTATTACACCACATAGCAATTGGGGCAAAGGCATCTGCTTATTTAGCAGATGCCTTTTTGCTTTATTAATCCTAGGGGCGTTGTTTTGACCTCTCTATTATTAGCCTTATGTAAGGCGTACACCTTAATTTGCAACCGCTTACCGTTTCACTTTTCACAACTTTCGCGAATAATAAAAAGCGCGCTTGCATTTGCGCTAAACTAAAACTGCATTCAATCAAATAAGTATCTTTTGAAGGGGGTACAAAACATGGCTATTAAAGTTGGCATTAACGGTTTTGGAAGAATTGGGCGTTTGGTGTTTCGCGCCATGGCGAAAGACCCTGCACTTCAAGTTGTTGCAGTAAACGACTTGGGCGACAAACCAACGCTTGCGCACCTTTTGAAGTACGATTCAGTGCATGGGCGTGCTTACGAAAACGTTGAAGTTACTGAAGACGGCTTTGTTGCAGACGGCACTGCTGTAAAGGTGCTTTCCGAGCGTGAGCCTTCCAATTTGCCTTGGGGCGAGCTTGGCGTTGATGTTGTCGTTGAATCCACTGGCATTTTCAAAACTGGCGAACTTGCACAAAAGCACATCGATGCTGGTGCTAAAAAGGTCGTAATTTCATGCCCTGCAAAAGGCGAGGACATCACAATTGTTATGGGCGTAAACGATGGGCAGTACAACGCAAGCGCACACAACATCATTTCAAACGCTTCGTGCACCACAAACTGCTTGGCTCCTGTGGCAAAAGTGCTTGACGACACGTTTGGCATCAAGCGTGGCTATATGAACACAATCCATGCATTCACAAACGACCAAAAAATCCTGGACTTGCCTCATAAGGATTTGCGCCGTGCCCGTGCAGCTTCAATGTCCATGATTCCAACCACAACAGGCGCTGCACGTGCGGTGTCACTTGTGCTTCCTCAACTTGCTGGCAAACTTGACGGCTTTGCAACACGTGTGCCAACGCCTGACGGCTCCATGGTTGACTTAACGGTTGAGCTAAACCAGGAAGTTAGTGCCGCTGAAATCAACGCTGCAATGAAGGCTGCAGCTGAAGGTGAACTGGCAGGCATTTTGCAATACACCGAAGACCCAATTGTTTCCGTTGACATTGTGGGCAACGCACATTCCTCAATTTTTGACAGCGGGCTTACACAAGTGCTTGGCGAAAAGTCTAACCTTGTTAAAGTTGTTTCGTGGTACGACAACGAGTGGGGTTATTCAAACCGTGTGAAAGACCTTGTAAAAATTCTGCTCTAAATT
>CAYVDR010000020.1:0-9383 GCA_964450625.1 uncultured Senegalimassilia sp. | reverse complement strand
CGCAATAATCAAAACCACTTCGGTTGATGAAATACCCGAAGACATGATGGGTCTTGACATTGGCCCTGAAACTGCAAAAGCTTATGCAGCAGCAATTGCAAGTGCAAAAACTGTGTTTTGGAACGGCCCTGCTGGTGTGTTTGAAATGGATGCTTTTGCGCAGGGCACAAAAGCTGTGGCAGAAGCTGTGGCTGCAAATACGCAGGCAAGCACAATAATCGGCGGCGGCGACAGCGTTGCTGCAGTTAACAAGTTCAACTTGGCCGACAAAATGACATTCATCTCCACAGGCGGCGGTGCTTCCATGGAACTTGTGCAAGGCGAGGCTCTGCCAGGTGTTGAAGCGCTAAAAAATTAGATTTCACGAAAGGTTTAAATATGTCACGCAAACCATTAATGGCAGGCAATTGGAAAATGAACAACACATATGCCGAGGCAGTTGTGTTGGCGCAAGCAATTTCTAACAACTTCTACCGCAACTGGAAAGAAGATGTTGACGTTGCAGTTTGCACGCCTTCAATTGACCTAAAGCCAGTTCGTTCTGTTTTCGAGTTTGACAAAACCCCAATTCACGTGGGTGCTCAAAACGTTTACTGGGAAAAATCTGGTGCTTTTACAGGTGAAATTTCTGTTGACATGCTAAAGGATGTTGGGTGCGGCTTTTGCATCGTTGGTCACAGTGAGCGCCGTGGGCTTTTCGGTGAAACAAACGAAGACGTTAACCGCAAAGTTGAAGCGCTGCTTAAAGGCAACATTACGCCAATTGTTTGCGTGGGTGAGTCGCTTGCTGTGCGTGATTCGGGCGAGGCAATTGAGTTCGTTTGCGCGCAAGTTCGTGCTGCGTTTGCAGGTTTTGAGGGCATAGAAGTTAAAGACTGTGTTGTGGCTTACGAACCCATTTGGGCCATAGGCACTGGCAGAACTGCCACCCCTGAGCAGGCACAAGAGGTGTGCGCAGCCATTCGCAAAACACTGGCGGAACTTTTCGGCGAAGAGGTTGCAGCAAAAATGCGCATTTTGTACGGTGGCTCCATGAACACTGGCAATGTTGACTCGCTCATAGCGCAGCCCGACATCGACGGCGGGCTTGTTGGTGGCGCCAGCCTGGATGCGTCAAAGTTCATCACACTAATTAAGGCGTGCATTTAAATGGCAAACACAAAGGCGAATGTGAAAGCAGCCAACTTAACAACTCCAGCGTGTCTTATAATAATGGACGGCTATGGGCTTGATGCGCCAAGTGCAACAAATGCTGCATCTGTTGCAAAAACCCCTTGCTTGGACAAGTTGTTTGAAACTTGCCCCTGGGTGCGCCTTCAAGCCAGCGGAAAAGCAGTTGGGTTGCCTGCGGGGCAGATGGGCAACTCTGAAGTGGGCCATTTAAACATAGGTGCAGGGCGTGTTGTAAACCAAGAGCTCACACGCATAAACAACGCATGCGAAACGGGTGAAATTGCCAAAAACGCTGTGTTGATCAGCGCTTTTGAAGCTGCAAAAAAGCCAGATGCCGCACTGCATTTAATGGGGCTTTTGTCAGACGGCGGCGTTCATTCAAGCAACCAGCATTTGTATGCGCTTATTACCGCTGCTGTTCACGCTGGTGTTGAGCATGTCTACATTCACGCATTCATGGATGGTCGTGATGTCTCTCCCACAAGCGGGCTTGGTTATGTGAAGCAGCTTGAACAATTCATTGCAGATGGCGGTCTTGAAAGCAAGGTGCAAATTGCAAGCATTTCCGGGCGTTACTATGCCATGGACCGTGATGCTCGCTGGGACCGTGTGCAAAAGGCATACGATGCAATTGTGAGCGGGCTGCCAGTTTCTGGTGAAATGACTACTCATGATATATTTGATGTAAGTTCGCCTTGTGAGGCTGTGCAAGCTTCATACGACGCAGGTATAACCGATGAATTTATAGAACCCACATGCCTTGTTCCACCACGTGGCGTGAACGAAGGCGACAGCGTTGTGTTCTTCAACTTCCGCCCAGACCGTGCACGCCAACTTACACGTGCATTCGTTGACGAAAACTTCAGTGGTTTTAAGCGAGAAAGACACCCTGCGGTCAACTTCGTTTGTTTAACAGAATATGACCCAGAAATTAAGGCTGCTGTTGCATTCCCGAAAACATTTCCTGAAAATGTGCTGGCAGATGTGCTGGCAAGTGCTGGTTTGCGCCAATACCACATTGCAGAAACCGAAAAGTACGCACATGTTACGTTTTTCTTTAACGGCGGGCGCGAGCAGCCAAAGCCAGGTGAGGTGCGTAAACTTATTGCAAGCCCTAAGGTTGCAACATACGACTTACAACCAGAAATGAGCTGTGCAGAAGTTGCTAATGCACTTTCAAGTGCTATAGATGCCAGCGAAGCGGATGTCTACATTGTAAACTTTGCAAACCCCGACATGGTTGGCCACACTGGCAACATGCAAGCGGCGGTTGCGGCAGTTGAAGCGGTTGATATGGGTGTTTCACAAGTGCTAACAGCAATGGAAAGAGTAGGTGGCGTGGCGTTTGTTACAGCCGACCACGGCAATTGCGAAAAAATGGCGCAGGCTGACGGCAGCCCGCACACGGCACACACAACTGCCCCTGTTCCGTTCATTTTTGTAGACTATGCCCGCACGCAGCGCACACTAAAGCCGAATGCAAACGGAGCATTGTGCGACATTGCACCAACAATGCTCGATGTCATAGGCATTACAAAACCTGCAGAAATGACTGGCGAGAGCTTGCTTGATTAATATTGTTAAAGCTTTTGAGCTAGTGAAAAGTTAAGACAAAGTGAAATCTGTTGCTTTGCTAAAAAATGTGCCTTGATTCTATACCAATTATCCGCAGAAAAGGTATCATATGGGCACATTTAGAAACTGGGCTTTTTGCTGAAGGGAATTATGGCATCTATTGAGCTTAACATATTGCAAGAACGTGAGCTTGGGCGCTTGCTCGATTACGAACGTGCCACGTGCACAGTTAATGGTGAACTTGTTTACCGCTGTGCGTTTCCTTTGCGCCCAAGCGACGATTTGCAACGCGAGCTAATCGAGCGCGGTGCCCTTGCAAAGCGCAAGGACGGCAACCGCGGCACAATTGTTGCCATAACAACCGATGGCTATTCCTATTTCCCAGCGCAAAAACGTGCCGAGGAGCAGCGCATTCGTGAAAAGCAGCATGACAGTCGCCTAATTGGGCTTGCAGCAGCGTTTGCTGCAGGTTGCATGCTCATTGGGTTTTTGGTCGGCTTTTTCCTTAAAGCAATAGGCTAGTTTGCACGTGGCACGCAAGTGCGCAAGCTTTAGCTTAAAGCGAACAATACCTCATTTTCATTCATGCCTTAACCCGCACTAAGCTTGGCAGTTGTACTTACCCTGCCATACTTGTTGTACCAAAGTCGGCAACCAGCCCGCCCTCATGGCGCGATACGGTTCAAATGAATTTCTTAAAAAACCTTGTAAGAATTCTTGAATAGTAGTAAAATACGGTCGTTTTGTTCAACAATATCACTGAAAGTGGGGTTTATCGTGTGGTATTCCAAGAGTTCCTTCCTTAGGGGGGGGGGGGCAACAGTCCTCTAAGTTTTTAGCAAGTGCGCTAGTGGTAGCTTTTGTGGCTGCAGCGGTTCTTGCATTTTTGTTTGCACCTTGTGCAAACGCATCCATTGAGCCTGAACAGGATTCAACAGGCATTCAGCCAACAGTCAGCCGTCTTGCAAGCGATGAGGCTGCTGGCACTTCCCTTGACATTGCTAAGCAAACGTTTTCGGGCGACACAAAAACAAGCGATTGGGTTGTGATTGCTCGAGACGATGATTTCGCAGATGCAATGTCTTCCACTGGCCTTGCTGGTGCACTGAATGCACCAATCATTTTAACAAACAGAACGGAAGGCTTAGACCAAGATGCACTAGACGAAATTGAAGCGCTTGGTGCAAAGTATGCCTACATAATTGGCGGCACTGGCGCAATCCCTGCGGATGTTGAAAGCCAGCTTTTAAACATCAACGTTGACTGCAAAGGTCGTGTTTGGGGGCAAGCTTACTACGACACATCTGTTCAATGTTCTAAAAAAATCCAAGAGCACACAGGTGAAGTTGGCACAGATGTAATTATTGCCATGGGCATTAACTTCCAAGACGCTCTTTCAATTTCTCCTTTGGCATATAAGTACCATTTGCCAATTTTCCTGCAAACAGAAGGCGAAACAGCCGCTGACCGCAGCCTTACAAGTGAGGCCATAAGTGCAATAGAAACCATTGTGGGGCCTAAAAATAATCCTAAGGGTGGCACAATTTATGTGCCAGGTGGAACTGGTGCGCTAAGCAAAGAAAGCGTTGAAGATGTGTTTGGTTCAAGCCGCATAAAGCGCATGAGCGGTGAGACTGGCTTTGACACTTCAAATAAAATTGCAAAAGTTTTAACAAGCGATGAAGGCGGCAATAAACTAAGCGCTAAAACTGTGGCAGTTGCAAACGGCGCTGAAAAACCAAAAGGCACAGACGCACTGGCGGGTGCTGCACTTGCTGGGCAAGCTGGCGGTGTTGTTTTGCTTGCAAATTCAAACCCAGACATGGGGGAAGTAAGCACAACAACGCTTGACAAGTTTTTAACTGATTCTGCAATAGATGTTGAAAGCGCTTTTGTTTTAGGTGGCACCACTGTTATGCCAAAGGCATCGTCTGTTGATGCGCTAAAAACGCTTTTGTGGAACTGGAAAAAAGCAAGTTTTGACAAAGACGGCTTCACAACAAGCAACAGTGCAAAGTATTTAACTAATGCGCTGGAAGATAACAGCAACACAGACACCGCAAAAGTGTGGTCTGGCAAGAAGCTTGAGCGGCCTGAAACTCCCACAAAAGATGGCTACACATTTGGTGGTTGGTATAAAGAAAAAATTGCGAACCAAGATTATGAATTTGACTTTGACAAAGAAGAAGTTACAAAAGACATAACTCTTTATGCTCGTTGGGATAACTATAATATTGATGATAAAAGCACGGACATAACAAATAAGGATGGCATAGCAAAACCAATCAGCCCCAAAACAGGTAAGGAGCAACCCACAACTGTTACAGAAAAAGATAGCGGCAAACCAATTGAAGGCGCAACAGTTACGATTGATAAGGACGGCATCACTACAGTTATTTTGCCTGATGGTTACACCAACAAAGATGTAACAATTCACATTGAGGATGACACTGGAAAAGCACAAAGTGGTCAAACAGTAATTGTTAAAGACCCTGATGGGCAGTCGCGCTACGAAAAAGACAGCGATGGAAACAAAGTTTATAAACAGACCACAGGAAGCGATGGCAATGTTGACTCTTTGGCTATACGCTACACCGTCACGTTTGACTCACAGGGTGGCAGCACAGTTGCAAGCCAAACTGTCGTAAAAGGCGAAAAGTTCAAACAAGAGCAAGTGCCTGCTGACCCAACACTTTCAGGCAAAGTATTCTGCGGTTGGTATAAAACAAGTGCTTGCGAACTTGCCAGTGTATTCAATTTCAACAAGGACACAGTTACAAGTGACATAACGCTTTATGCATGCTGGGTGGCAGAACAAGATTTCCAAGTTACATTTGACTCAAACGGCGGCAGTGCTGTTACAAGCCAAACAGTAAAAGCGGGCAAATGTGCAAGCGAGCCTGCCACACCAACAAAGAAAGGCTTTGTGTTTGATGGCTGGTACACTGATGCAAACCTAAGCACACAATTTAGCTTTGACACAAAAGTTAAATCTGACATAACGCTTTATGCGAAGTGGGCAGTCGAGCAAGATTGCAAAGTTACGTTTGAATCAAATGGTGGCAGCACAGTTGCAGCGCAAACAGTAAAAGCGGGCAAGTGCGCAAGTAAACCTGCCGACCCAACTCGCACAGGTTACACATTTGATAAGTGGTACAGCAACAAAGAACTCACGCAGCCATTTGATTTCACAACACCAATCACGGGCGATATAACTGTTTATGCAGGCTGGACGGCTGCTATAACGGTAGACTATAAAGTGGTGTTTAACTCAAACGGCGGCAGTGCTGTTGAAACACAGAATGTGAAGGTTGGCATGTGCGCATTTAAACCAGCAGACCCAACAAAGAATAACTGTGAATTTGCTGGCTGGTACACAAGTGCGACGTTGACAGAAAACTACAAATTTGATTTCACAACACCAATTACAGCTGATACTACCCTTTATGCAAAGTGGGCTGGTGTTACTGGTCCTGAACCTATCCCAGTTCCTGATCCTATCCCACCAGAGAGTCCTACAACTTATTATGTAAATGTAGCCGACACGTCTGGTGCTGCAATTGAGGGCGCAAGAATTACTATTGACCGTGCTACAGAAACAGACGAGCCAACATTTACGGTTTTGTTGCCAAACGGTGCAACCGACAAAGATGTTGTTGTTAATATCACCGACGACCAAAAAGTTGCACAAGCAGGCAAAAACGTTGTTGTGAAAGACAATGACGGTGAAGTACGCAACCAAGCGGGCACAAAAACTAACAGTGCTGGCAGTGCTACAGTTAATGCACTAACGTACACAGTGCAATTTAACAGCATGGGCGGAAGCAGTGTGGTCTCGCAAACGGTTGTGAAATCTCACAAAGTTGAACAACCTGCTGCGCCAACGTTTGCAGGCAAGCACTTTGCTGGGTGGTTTGTTGACGATGCATTCTCACAGGAATACAACTTCAACAGCCAAGTTACGAAAGACTTAACGCTTTATGCAAAGTGGTCAGATGTTGAAACTTACACAGTAAATTTTGTAACTTATGATGGCGACCCTTACACCCCAGGCAACCAGACAATTGAATCTGGTAAATATGCTTCACAGCCTGCCGACCCTGTGCACACGGGCTACACATTTGAAGGCTGGTATACAACAAACAAATACGATACAAAGTTTGATTTCAGCACACAAGCAATTACAACTAACACAACTGTGTATGCAAAGTGGAGTGCGAACACATACAGCATTACGTACAATTTGGATGGTGGCACAAATGCAGCTGGCAACCCAGCTGAATACACCATCGAAAGTGCAAACATTTCACTTGCTGCGCCAACAAAAGCAGGCTACACGTTTGCTGGTTGGTTTAAAGACGATGGGTTCACAAACAAGGTTGACACAATCAACAAAGGCTCAACAGGAAACGTGGTGCTTTATGCTAAGTGGAATGTTGTTGCTTACACCATTACGTACAACCTAAATGGTGGCGTTGACAAAACAAGTAACCCTAAGAACTACACGGTAGAAACTGACACATTCACGCTTGAAAGCCCAACTCGCGAAGGCTATGAGTTTGACGGCTGGCGCACTGCGGACGGCACAAGTGGCAACTGGGGCAATGAAGTAAGCACTATCATAAAGGGCTCGACAGAAAACAAAGTGCTTTATGCAAAGTGGTCGCCTGTGCAATACAGCATTAGCTACGAAAACATGGATGGTGCGCAAAACAATGAAGCTAATCCAAGTTTTTACACTGTTGAATCGCAAACCATAAACTTGCAAGCACCAACAAAGCAATACAACACATTTGATGGTTGGTATTCGCAAGATGGCACCGAAAGTGGCAACTGGGGAAGCAAAGTAACATCCATTGCTGCAGGTTCCATGGGCGCACAAACAGTTTATGCTAAGTGGACGCCTGAGACCATAACTGTTACTTTCGATTCAAACGGTGGCAGCAAAGTTGATGCTGTAACAATTGAAAAGGGCACATCTCTAGGTGACAAATTCCCAAGCGATCCAACTAATGGCGGCTCCACGTTTAGTTGTTGGCTAAATTTAGCTGACGAAAACTTAGGTGCTGTAAGCAAAGATACCGTGTTCTACGAAGACGTTACACTTACTGCGCAATGGGTCAAAGATACAACGATGGTAACAATCAGTTTTGATTCAAATGGTGGCAGCAGCGTGTCTTCAATTCAAATTGAAAAGGGCACTTCTCTTGGCAACAAATTGCCGAAGCTGCAAAGGACAGGCTACGAAGACTCTTACTGGCTTAATGGCTCAAGCAGGGTGTATTCAACTACAACATTTGACAGCGACACCAAGCTTACTGCTGCAAGTTGGACACCAATAACTTACAGCATTACATACAATCTAAACCAGGGCACAAATTCAAGTAAAAACCCAAGCACATACAATGTGGAAACAAGCGACATTGAACTTCAAGAGCCAACAAGAAGCGGCTACACTTTCGAGGGCTGGTATAAAGAGAGCACATTTGTAAACAAGGTTGAAACAATTTCACAGGGCTCAACTGGCAATGTTACGCTTTATGCAAAGTGGACTGAAACTGTAACTAATCTTGATGATCTTATAAAGAATGGTCAAATTAGCCTTGCTTCAAATAATTACACTTACTCAGGCACTGCGTATACCCCAGCAGTTAAAATTTCTGGGGCAAGTTTAACGCAAGGCACCGATTACACTGTTACGTATTACAACAATAAGAATGCAGGTACTGCGTCAGTTGAAGTTAATGGCAAAAGCTCCAGATGCCAGGGCACTGCAGTTCTTGAATTTACAATTGCACAAAAGGAAGCAACACTAACTTGGGGCTCAACGACGTTTACCTACAACGGCACAACGCAAGCACCAACGTGCACTGTTTCAAACCGTGTTTCTGGTGAGACTGTAAACGTTACAGTTGCAGGTGGCAGGGTGGATGCTGGCAGTGGCACTGCAACAGCAAGTTCGCTTAGCAATGCCAACTACAAGCTGCCAACGTCAAATTTAACAAAAGCATTTACCATTAACAAAGCTTCGCTTTCAAGTGTTTATTTGCAAAACAGCGGTACATTAACCTACAACGGCTCTTCCCAAAAGAAAAATGTCAGTGCTGTTTATGCAAGCGGCATTGAAGCGTCAACATCGGATTACAATATTTCAGGTAATTCGGCAGTTAATGCTGGCACTTATACACTAACCGTTTCTGCTAAGTCAACCAGCACCAACTTCACTGGTAGCGCAACTGCAACGTGGTCAATTGCTAAAGCCTCGCTTTCTAGTGTTACGCTTAATTCCGACACGAAGACTTACACTGGCTCTTCCCAAACAAAGAACGTAAGCTCTGTTAAAGCTGGCACACTTACAGTAGGCTCTTCAGACTACACAGTGTCAGGTAACACTGGCACAAATGCTGGCACTTATACGCTAAAAGTAACTGCTAATTCAACCAGTACCAACTTTACTGGCAGCGCAACGGCCGCATGGACAATTAATAAGCTTTCAATTGCAAATGCAGAAGTTTCATTTAACAGCTTAACGTACAATGGTTATGCGCAAACACCAACGCTTAGCAGCATAAAAGTTGGAAGCGTTACAGTGCCAACCACCGATTGTACAGTTTCTGGTACTGGCACAAATGCTG
>CAYVDR010000019.1:0-13109 GCA_964450625.1 uncultured Senegalimassilia sp. | reverse complement strand
ATTAAGGCGCGAAGGTCTACTTCTATTTTTTTTGCAAGAGCTTCAACATCGCCTTTAGGGTTTCCCCAGAAGAGAACGATGTCATCAACCTGCTGGTGGCGGCCAGCGGCATGACCAAGCAGGACTACATCACGTCACGGCTTGAATGCCGCGACATTGTGGTCAACCCCAACCTGCGCATATATAAGTTGTTCAAGGAACAAATCAAGGATCTCTACATCGAGCTGCGCCGTATGCGCAGCGCCGAGGAAATGGACGAGCGAGTTATCGAGATGCTTCAAGTGCTGACCCCGGTGTTCATCGACATGGGCGAAGAGGAGCTGAAACCAAAAGATAACGGCGTTGTCCAAATGGATGCAGCGGTGTTCAGGTTGACGAGAGAGTAAAACAGTCACTCGGTCTCTTCGAGATATTTTGCTTCAGCCTGTGAAAACACGTTGTCAATTTCAGCTTTGATTGCATCGCGAGAATCAAGAACTTCCTTGAACGAGGAGCGTAATTGCTCAAACACGATTCGCTGCGCAGGGTTGGCGATGCTTTTAGAATCTGCATCTTCAGACAGTGAAACATCCTCAGATTCGAAGAGATAAACCAACGCTTTGTTCAAATCTTCTGTAGTCGCTTCGGACACGACCTTCTTAGTGCCATCGGGAAGACAAAAGAGGGCTTCTTTCTCTTCAATCTTAAGCAAGTCCATAGTAGGGCCTCCTTCCTGCATATGCTTCTGGACCAGCCTCCATCAGCTTCAGCAGAACATCGCTTCTTTTAATAGTCTTTCCATCGGATGAGGTCATGAACTCATCTCCTGAATCGCACGTAAATACACGATGCTTGTCATCTTCTACATCGGTAAAGACGATTCCATCTGGCTTAATCGAAACACCGAGAACGTTGTTGTGGGTTGCGATAAAGACAGTTGCTTTTTTGGAAATTTGCTTTAGTTTGCCTGCAATTTCCTCATTAAGAAAAGGATTATCAAAAGAGGATTCGGGCTCATCAATCAAAACGATATCATGGTTACTTGCCCTCTCAAGTTCCTTAAAAAATAGATACTCCGCGCGTTGACCGCCAGAAACTGCTTCGCCTCGGTCATTCTCCAAAGTGACATCAATATCAAAGAAAGCACGGCTGATATCAGAAACTCCGTTAGCGGAGAGAATACTTTCAACAAAATCAATATCATCGAGCTGCAGAATACGCGGCATATTCGCATTGGCTCCAATGGCCGCCTTCAACGCACGCGCATCTTTGTACGGCACTCTTTTCGTGATTCTATTGAACTTCCCAATTGCCTTGTTAGAAACAATGGCAGCTGGTTTTGTCAGTGCTCGCAAGTTGGCGAGACGCTTAATGTACGCCTGGCGATTTGCTGCTTCCAATAGCGGCGATTCTGGGCATGGCGGTCGACATGATTCGAGAGTTAGATTCTTGCGCACTTCTTTTGCAATTTTGTTTGCAAGTTCGGCACACCTGCGCTCAAGCTCCTTGGCTCTAAAACGTTCTAACGCGACTCGAAATAGTTGCATCAGAATATCCTTGCCGATTCTCTCTTCGATCTCTTTTGACAACGGATTCTCATCAAGTAGAACAAGGAGGGCATCAACAACTTTTCGCTCTGCGTCAGAACTAACTTTCGCAAGACGGGCTTCGCTGTAAATCGGACATTTCGAAAACTCATCATCTCTGGCAGACGTATCAGCATAATCAATGAGGTTTGTCAAATATTCCTTTACGCTTTTTGCCGTTGCTTCACGAGAGGGAAGCTCTTCAACAGCAGCAGACACAGTGCTCATGGGTTCGTAATAGTCGCTCTTTATGGCGGACTCCTCAGCAAGTAGCTTTTCTTGAAAAGCTTTCTCCTCTGCGTCTTTAACGATGACAAATTGCTTTATGTAGACCACATCATCATGGTCGCAAGAGTTATATAGGCTATCAAGAAAATAAGTCTTACCGGAGGATCTCCCACCGACAACAACATTCAAGCCCATGGAAGCAAATAGATTCGGAGCTAACTCCATATGGGCCACGCGCTCAGTGATGGCGAATTTACCAGCATCGTCAAAAGCGAGGCGCAACGATTCAAAGGTGATCTCGCCAAGCGTTACGTATGTGTATTTCCCAAAGAAAGTCGGGGATCTTTTGCGCAACGGAAATCACTGAAGATGACAACGGGCTTTTCAACACGATTATGCTCGTATTCCCATTTCTTTTCACTTGTAACCTCAAGTGCCGTGACAATATCGTTCAGAGTAGCAAGATCGTCCGTTTGTATTGATGGCCTTTTCTTGTAATGAGGAATGACAATATAGGATCCATCCCCAAAAAGTCGATTGAATTCCTCGATGGTTATCCCATCATCTTCCTGACCGATTGTCGGCACTTCGCTACATGCTTGGCTGAAGTAGTCAAGCTGCGTTGGATTTGCTATCACCAAAACATGAAAGCCTTTTACGCTGACTTCTATACCAGGTAATACACAAACATCCTCGGGCATCTCTCCACAAACCTCTTTGAAATTTTGACTATCAAACAAGTTGTGATTTGTGATGGCAATCATCGATAATCCGTTGTTGATAACGTGTTTTTTCAGCACGTCTACATCGAATTCGAATTCGTCATCCAACGGAGTAGCCAGGGTATGTATATGTAAATCGATACGCTTCAATCAAACCTCATTCAGCCTAAATCTTTCCCATCGCGTAGTGATACGTGGTCTCCACGTCATAAACGACGTCCTCAATCGCCAACGCTTCGAAGTGCTTTTGTGAGCACTCAATCTTCGCCTTCTCTGTTGGCCTCAGGTTTGGTGTGCCATTGCCACCACCCTTGGTTTCCATAACGAAGTAGACCCGCTGCTTGCCCTCGACTTCCTCAACATAGGCCCAGTCGGGGTTGTAGCTACCCAGCGGCGTATCGATCTTGAACTTGCTTGGAAGCTTCGCGAAGACCTTGACCTGCTCAGATTGATCAAGCGCCAGTGCATAAGGCTTCTCAACGATTGAGGAATCATAGACAACGTAGTTATAGAGACTCTTGCCGCTCAAAGGCTCCCAGGCATTTTGATCAAGATATGCGGTCAAATCGTCCACAGCGAGGATATCCATGGTATACCACTCGCTTTCAGGCAGCTTCGTATACTTGATACCCTGTGAAACGACCTCGTTTTTGGCAGCCTCGATCTTCGCGCCAACCTGAACCAGGAATGTCATTGGGTCGACTTCGAACTCCTTCAGCCGCCCACATTCCTCCAGGATGCGTTTGATGGTCTTCCTGGTAAGACCTACAGCGTCTTGTAGCTCGGAGATGGGGTCAGGCAAGTCATAGACGCGCTCAACGTCAGTCGTGACAACCGAGCGGATAATATCGTCTTCTTTGGTGTCCTCGCCGAAGAGGTCCTTCCTCTTTTTGACGTTGACGCCGGTGTCGTTCACATCCAAACCAGCCTTGACGCTCATGACCTCAAGCGGCTTGATCTTTGGCATATGGGCTATACCATCAACAGCTTTCTTGACAAGTTTGTCGGTATCGATGTTCATTTCGAAGCGCGTAGTCTGGCGGATTCTCTCCCACAGCTGCTGGAACGCGGGGTCGAGAGAGACGTCCTTTTGCAGCTCGACGTCAACTTCCTTGGATTTGTCCTTGATTTGCAGCTTCTGCGACTTATGCAGGATAACGGCATTGACCTGGTCGGCAACCTGCTCGAGTCCTTCAGGCATCTCAACTTCGCCAGCTTCTGCAGCAACTTTCAATTCAGGGGTAATCGCGCCCTTGCTAGTCACCATATTGCTGGCAACGAGCGCCTTGTAAATCTCCTCCGAACGGTCAAACCCAAGGTTCTCCTCGGTACCGTCGGCATTCTTGAAAACGACCTTCGTGAAAGATTCTGGAGTAAGCACACCGAAGCGGTAACCTTTGCGCTCGAATTCGGTTTGAAGCCCATCTGCGAAGGACTTGTAGGATTCGTTGGCAATGACGGTAAGCACGTTCACGTCGGGGTCATAACTGCGCTCGCCGTTCTGGTTGACAGGCAGACGCAAGCCGCGACCAATCTTCTGCCGCTTGGTCAGGGAGTCGTTCGTTTCCACCAGCGTGCAAATCTGGAAGACGTTAGGGTTGTCCCAGCCTTCCTTCAAGGCAGAGTGGCTGAAGATGAAAGCGACATCCTTGTCGTGGTCGACACCGTCTGGGAACGAGATAAGCGTTTCCTTCTTCTTCATGATGAGTTCGAATGCCGAGGTATCCGCACTGGTTGATGCGCTTTCCTTGGAGTTCTTGAACTTGCCCTTACCGTCACGAGCAAAGTAGCCCTGATGCAATCCTCTCGGGTCAGTCTCAAGAGGCACGCCAGCCTTCTGATAGCGTCGCTGCCATTTGGTGCTCTCCGCAATGCATCGATACTCAGCCTCGAATATCTCCGCATACTCGCCGTTGTGCACCTCGGGCTCATAGAAGCGATATTTCTCTACCTTGTCGATGAAGAACAGGCTTAGTACCTTAATTCCAAGCTTGTAGAGCCTCAGCTGGCATTCAAGGTGATCCTCGATGGTTCTGGCAATCTGAGCGCGCTTGATGGCCTCGGAAGCCACATCGCCCAACACACCGCCAGGTTCAAGATAGTTGCCGTTCTGGAACTCGATGAACTCGTCACCGGCGTTGGTGCCGATGTTGTTAACGACCCAGCCGTCCTCGTAGTCAGTATTTTCGTTCGACTTCATGTAGAGGTCATCACCGGTCTTCACGTTGACGGCCTTGCGCTTCTGGCTACCGTCAGCTTGGCGAACATCTATCGTAATCTTCGCCTTGTAACCGCTCTTCCCATCGGTCGAGTCGAGTCGCACGTAAGCACCGTTGAGGTCGTCCTGAGACAAAACGGAGTCAACAACGATGCCCTTGACCAGGTTTCTCTGGAAAGCGTCCACTGGTCCAAGCTGGTAGAGCATGTTGTACGCTTCCTTGTGAGTGGCTGAATAGCGCAGCACAAAAAGCGGGTTGAGTGTTTTGATGGCCTTCTTCGCCTTCGTAGTGTTGTCGACGCTCTGTGGCTCGTCGATGATAACGATGGGATTGCAAGAGCTCACCAGTTCTTGCGGACTACGCCCGCCGATGAGCTTCTCGCTTGGGCGGTGGAAGATGTTGGTTACGCCCTTCTTTTCGTCAGAGTCCATCTCTTTGTTAAACGCGCCAATATTGATAATCATCACCTGAATGGCGGAAGAGGTTGCAAAGTTACCGACAGGTCCCATGTCTTTCGAGTCGTAAACAAAGAATTCGAGCGGCTTTTTGTCATAGAGCCCTTCGAAGTGCTTCTTTGTGCTCTCGAACGACTTCTTCACGCCCTCGCGGATGGCGATGGAAGGCACGACAATGACGAACTTCGTGAGGCCGTAACGCTTGTTCAACTCATAGATGGTGCGGATATAGACATATGTTTTGCCAGTACCGGTCTCCATTTCTACGGTGAAGTCGCGCAATCTACCGTCAGTAAGCACCTCTGTCCTGGCAAGGCTGTTTTCTTCCTGCACAGAGTGGAGGTTCTCCTCGAGCTGACGCGTGGAGACACGCAAGTTGTTTGCATGGCCGACCACGATGGAGTCGCTGAACATTCCACCAACGCGACCCGCTGTGAACTCCGACGTCATGAACTCCTGGCCACGGAATAGGTCACAGACGGCCTTAACCGCCTCAACTTGGTGTTCCTGCTCGGAGGAGTATTTGAATTCCAAAGCCGGCATACCTACACCGTCCTCAGGTCAATCTTCTTCTGGGTCTTTTCCTCAGCACGCTTGAATATTTGCACGGCGTTAAGCTTCAAGGTGTCGTCAAGGATAGAGTCAAGCATCAGAACACGATCGGGCTCAAGGTCGGCAATTGCTTGCAGTGTTTGGACGGTCAGACCTTCTTGCAAGCAGCAAATCAATGCATCGTCAGCCACGGAATAGCATTCGTAGCCTCCAACGTTTATCTTCTCGATTGGATAAGTGAGCTCCAGGCCCCACTTGAGCATCATCTCAAAGATGATATCTTCGTCGGAACGATCTGGTTTAATGCGATCGAGCATAAGCTGACCGGGCTCAGGCTTAGCAATACCGGACTCATCAAGCTTAAGAACCCTGAAACCAATATCTGGTACCGTCTTCGGCTTTTCGCCAAAACTAAGTTGGTAATTCGATTTATCAATCTTTTCAGAGATAACCTTACCGGAACGGCGAATCCGCTCTTTTCCTATGCTGCATATATCTTCATATCCGAGTTTTTTCGCAACGGAATTATCTGGACACACCTCAGGAAGTTGAACCATGATAAATTGTCGATTTCCTAAGTCTTTCGCATTCAATCTCATTACTGCCTCAGCTGTAGACGCAGAGCCTGAGAAGAAATCTAGAACAACATCGTTCTTTCCCGACAAATCATTTACCTGAAGCGAGATAAGGTACTGGATTAATTCATATGGTTTAGTGAAATCAAAAACTGCTTTACCATCAAAGAGCTCTCTAACATGCTCAGTTGCAACTTGATTAAATGGCCCGTTCAGTACAGATGTTGGCTTACCCCTTCTCATCTCGCCGTTTTCGTCGTACAAATACGACTTTGAGCGAACGCTGTAAGTTCCGTCTTTTTGAAGAGCAAACTCAACCTCGTCGTTATCTATAGCCGCTTCAAGTCTTTCTTTTGACCAAACCCATTGCTTTCTTGGCTTGATCTCTACACCTTTATAGAAAATGCTGTACATCAAATTTGGTCTGTCAGCCAAACTATTTGTCATAAGTGGCTGAGTTCTATACGGCCCTCTCTTATCGAAGTTTTTATCAGTTTTATTGTATTTGTCTCTTTCAGGACCCTCGAATTCACAAGTAAGATTTTGAATAGGCATACGGCTGTAAACCAAAACGTATTCATGGGCGCTAATGAAGCCCACCGTCTTTGCGCCGGCACCATATTTGTTTTTCCAAATAACCGTTTCAACTCGATTATCTGCACCGAAAATTTCATTGCACATACTTTCAAGAGAATTTAACTCGTTATCGTCAATGCTTATGAAAATTACGCCGTCATCGCAAAGAAGCTCTCGGGCAAGCTTCAATCGTGGGTACATCATTGAGCACCAATTCGAATGATAGCTACCGCTCGTATCCGCATTTGATTGTCCCGAAAGTTCTGCTTGCTCTTTGAAATTCTTTATAGAATCACCGAATTTGTCCTTATAGACGAAATCGTGCCCAGTATTGTAAGGCGGATCGATGTAAATCATCTTCACCTTACCGTGATAACCACGCTGTAGAAGCTTAAGTACCTCAAGGTTGTCGCCTTCGATATAAAGATTTTGCGTTGAATCCCAATCGACACTCTCCTCAGGACAAGGCCGTAGTGTTGCCGTCGAGACCATTTGACTCTGGCGAATGGCATCAGCTTTGCCCGGCCACGTGAACGCATAGCGTTCGTCACCTTCATCCACCTCGTCGCCCAGCAACAGACGCAGCTTCTCGAAGTCGATGGAGCCGTCGCCCTCGGTTGCAATCTCTGGGAAGAGCGCCTTCATCTGCTCAATCCGTTCAGCCACCAAATCCTTGGACTCGAGGTCCATCTGCTTAATCTCTTCCACAGCACAACTCCTTTATCTGTTGGATAATCTTTGCACTTTGTCTATTGATTTCTTTCCTACGCATCCTCAGTTTTGCCTTGTCGTTGAGTGAGGCGTCCTTGTCTCTGCTCGCATGGGAGACTTCCATAGCCTCGTTGTTGAGTCTGTCTTTCTCGGCAATGAGTTCGGCGAGTCTCGAACGGTCGCAATCGTTACATTTCGGGAAAAACCCCAATGTCGTGATGTTCCTTGAAAGCTGGATGTTCCATGCTAAAGACCTCTGATAGCTCAGTAGGTCGGCTTGGTCCAAATTGTCAAAAGCGAGCGCCTCTAGGAATGGAGCGTAGGTCTCGTCAGACGCGTGAAACAGACCCGTGCTCTGAATGTCTTCGATGACCGTAGTGCCCTTCTCTGCAAGGCTCTTCCTCACGATGGAGGCAGAAATGCACATGTGGTTAGCGCCGTCGAAGACGATCACGGTCGGGTTCGGGAAGCACTTGTGCAGCAGCCTCCCTACATCGGCATACGCCTCGGAGCCGCCAGCCATCTCGCAATGCAGGAAGATTATCCCCTGGATGTCGTAGTCGTCGTCCACACGCAGCAGTATCCTCGTGGTCGACTTCTGCACTGTGGCGAAATGCTCGAGACGCCGAACCTTGTCGAGCGTTTTCTGCTCGTGCTTAGTGAGCATCGCCTGGCTGACAAGCATCGTTTTGGGGACGCGTTTGTTTCCCGCAAGCGCCGCCTCGGGCAGCTTGAATATGTCGTTCAACAGGAAGCTCATCGCATCACCACGAAGCTCACAAGCGAGTAGTCGTCGAAACCAAGCCCGGCACCGTTGCCCACCTCGCCCAGCGAGAACAGGCTCTCCATGCCCTTGCTCTCCTGAATGCCGGTAATCTGCGATACGGCCTTATTAAGCAGGTCGGTGTAGGCAGACATGTTGCCGCCGTCCCTGGTTTCGCGATTGAACTCGCGGCATAAATCGAAGAGCGGCTCGTCCTTGCCGGCGCAGACGCCCCGCATGATGTCGAGGGCCACCTTGGGATTGGTATGCCTCGTGCGCACCCTGCCGTCGGCCGTAATGTAGCAGACGTAGTACGGGAACGTGGGGTTGGTGTCCTTTGGATTGCGGTCCTCGTCGTTTTGCTTCAGGCAGAAGACCACGCCCGGTTCGACATCAACGCGAAGCTCATCGGGAATCGAGGTGACGGCATGCAGTCCCTGGGGCGAACCCTCAAGCAGACCCGGATGCTCCTTGGCATAGCGTTGCAGCTCGACGCGGAAGTCGTCAAACGCGAAATCGGTGATGGATATGCCGCCGGATATATCCTCGAGGTCAAGGACCTCTTGCTGCAGCTGCTCGAGCTGCTTGCGGCGGTACTTCAAGTCGTTCATCTCCGAGCTCGACTTCGCCTCCAGCACGTTCTCCTCGCCCGTGGCGGCCGTGTCCATGAGTACCATGCGCCCCTTGACTCGTCCCTCAAGCTGGATGTACTCATCCAGGTCGATATCAGGCCAGAAGTTCACGAGCTGGATGCGCTCGTTGGTGGATCCCAGGCGGTCGATGCGGCCGAAGCGCTGGATGATGCGCACAGGGTTCCAATGGATGTCGTAGTTAACCAGGCAGTCGCAGTCCTGCAGGTTCTGACCCTCGCTGATGCAGTCGGTTGCGAAGACGATGTCCACCTCGCCCTTGGCGCGGTCGCGCTCGGATAGCTCCTTGGCAACGGGCGCGAAGTGAGCAAGTATGTTGCTGAACGTGGTTTTGCGCAATTTGAGCGAGTGAACTTTATTATCTTGGCCAGTGACCAGCGCGCACTCGAGGCCGAGTTCCTTGGAGAGAGGTCCGGAGAGCTGCTCGTAAAGGTAGTTCGCCGTATCGGCAAACGCCGAGAACACGAGGACCTTGCGGTTGCCGGCGTTATAGGGCTTCGTGGCCTTTCCCTCCAGAAACGCACGCAGGTCGAGCAGCTTCTGGTCGCGGTCGGGCGTCACCATCTTGGCGTAGCCGAGCAACTCCTTCAAAAGGGCCACGTCGTAGTCGAGGTCCTGGGTAAGCCTCAGGGCGTCCACGTCGCGAAGGTCGACCTGGATCTTGCCACCGGCCTCGAACTCCTCGGCATCGTCGTCGCTGTCGAACTCGTCTGCCCAGCCGGAGGACTCGTAGCTCGAGCTCGTATGTAGGTCGAGCAGCTTGGTGTTCAGGTCGTCGCAGGTATGCATGATGCGCTCGAGCGTGATGCGGAAGCTGTTGACGGATGACTCCATGCGCTTGAGCAGGTTCACGCGCATCAGGTTGGCAACGGCGTGCGTGCGGTGCACCTGGCTCTCGTAGTCCTTGCCCCAGGTGTCGCCATAGCGAGCCTCGTACTTCGCCCTTTTCTCGGGCAACACGTATGCCAGCAGCTGGTATTGCGCGAACGTCAGCCGTGCAATCTTGTCGTTCAGCTCCGCGATGGGAGGCAGCTCGCCCTTGGCATCGATGGGCGTCTTGAACGAGAGCGGCCTCATGCGCTCGGGGAACGTACCGGAGTCGGCACCGTAGTATTTCGTTATGTGCTTTCGGCTGCGCGCGATGGTGAGCACGTCGAGCAGCTTGAAGTAGTAGGCGTTCACCAGGTTCACGAAGCTCTCTGTTGTGCGCTCCTCGTCTGGAAGCTTGCTCCACTCGTTGAACCTTGTCTGAGCGACCTTCGTCACATGCGTGATGGAGGCGATGCCGTCGGTATCGGCAAGGTACTCGTCGTCGCCCTCGGTGATGAGCTCCACCTGGTTGCGCAGGTCGAGCAGTCTGTTGTTCACGGGCGTGGCAGAAAGCATGAGCACCTTGGTGCGCACGCCGGACTTGATGACGTCCTCAATGAGCCGCGTGTAGCGGTCTTTCTTCTCGGAGTCGGTGGATTTGTTGCGGAAGTTGTGGGACTCGTCGATTACGAGCAGGTCATAGTTGCCCCATCGCAAGTGCTCCAAATCGATATCGCCCGACATGCCCGTGTAACGCGACAGGTCGGTGTGGTTAAGCACGTCGTAGGCAAAGCGGTCGTCGGCCAGCGGGTTGCGATCGTCGTTGCCACGCGTCCAAAGTGTCCAGTTCTCGCGCAGGCGCTTAGGCGCCAAGACAAGCACGCGGCCGTTGCGTTCTTCGTAGTACTTGATTATTGCGAGTGCCTCATAAGTCTTGCCCAGGCCAACGCTGTCGGCGATTATGCAGCCCTTGTACTTCTCGAGCTTGCGTATCGCGCCGACGACGGCGTCCTTCTGGAAGTCGTAGAGCTTGTTCCATACGACAGAATCCTCGAACTTGAGCCCTGGTCTTATTGGATCCTCGGAGTCCTCCATGAAGTCGCGAAACAGGTGGTAGAGCGTCAAGAAGTAGATGAACTCGGGAGGGTTCTCTCGGTAGAGCGTCTCAACCTGCGCTATGACCTCATCGGTAACTTCTTCGACCAGAGCCAGATTGCCCCAGACGCTGTCAAACATTGCCTTGAGTCCCTTGGCCTCCATGCTCGTTTGAAAATGGCTGATGCCGGTCACCACTCCAGGTTTTCGCTCGTAGCCGAGTCCCTCTAGCGTGAAAGAGTTGGCGGCCGACCCCATGAATGCATGGTCTTCGGACTCGGGGTTCGAAACATGGTATGCACCGCTGATGGCGATCATACCGCACTGCTTGGCAGACTTGAAACGAGCTGTATTCCTAATCCAGTTCGCGCATTCTCTAGCCAAGGCGCGCTGGTTGATGTTGTTCTTCAAAGTGAGCTCGAGCCCCGTGCCGCCGATGCCGCGCTCCCTAGAGTGCTTTGACAGTATGAACTCTCGGGGCTCTTTGTCCGTCTGCATCTGCTTGGCGAAAGTCGGCTCGCTGAAGATGAATCGTAGCTCGTCGACTTTGGAAAGTTCTTCCCTGAGCTCGCCGTAGGCGAAGACAGTAAAGTAGGAAGAGATGATGGATAGCTTGGATTCGTCGTCGATGGAATCCCTCAGCGCGTCTCCAAGACGCTGTCTTCCCGTGTTGTCGAGGTATTCCATCATCTGTCCTTCGTGAGCTCATCTATCAAGCACTCCCGCAGAAGCGCGCTGAAAGTGGTGCCACGCAGGGCGGCCTCCTCCTTCGCGGAGTCGCGCAGGTTCTCCGGGATGCGGATTGTCACGGCGACGGTCTCGCCGCCAACGAGATGCTTGCGCAGGTCGGTTGCGTCCGCGCCGTTCTTTACCAGGTCGGTGTAGCCCATGTGGATACCACTCCTTACAGATTGCGTATTGCAATACAGCGTATTTTACCACAGGCTTCACCTCCAATATTCCAACCGCCTGCGTTTTTCATATCCTTGGACCGCCGTCACGAGGCGCTGGACTGGCAGGCTCGCATGAGGCCTCTGGGAAACCGGGGACCTCATCAGCGCTCACACGCCAGCCCAGCGCCCCGTGACGTCTTTTGCGGTGTGCGCCTGGCAAGCGGGCGCACACTGGCGTTTCCCGCAACAGACCAAATGGAAGAATTACAGCCTTTAAAAATTTGAGCTTGAGAACCTTAAATGTGGCAGAAGTGCCAGGGGCTAACCGTGTGTGCTATGACATTACAAGCAAACCGCCTGCAACGATTCACTGAGCAATTTGCTCAGAAAAATGCTTTTTGAATTTAGTCTTTCCCCTGTTTCATTTCCAGCTCCTTGATGCCAAGATCTAAAAAATTCATAACGAGCGCTATCATGACTTCTTTTTCTTCTGGCTTCGATTCCGCAATCATAATTGTAAGGGCAACCAAGGTGCTATCGCTCAAGCGTTTGTTCCCATCAATAAACAGCGCTTTGTTTTTGTTAAGGAAATGTAAAAACAATGTTGCCGCAATGCGCTTTTCCTCGCCTAGACTTCACACGATATCCAACAGATATAATTACATCAAGGTTGTAATATTCAATTTCTCTATTGACGTTTCGATTTCCTTCAAGTTGAACTGTCGCAAATTTTGCGACAGTTGACGCATCAGCGTTTTCTAATTCTTCTTTTAAAGCATTGTTTATATGTTTTCCAATGGTCTTAATGTCTCTATCAAATAATTTAGACATCTGATCTCTGTTAAGCCACACATCACTACTTGTTAAATCCACTTTTACAGGCAATGCCACTTCACCATCGTTAGATTCAAAAAGAACTATTTTAGTTTCAGTACCCATCACAACCCCAGACCTTTGAAGTTACGGCTTTCTAGAAAACTAATTCACATCACTAATAAACGAATAGTCAATTCCTTTGCTTTCTTTAATTTCCTCAGCTAGACGCATTTTTCGTGCTTCTTTGGCGGTGATGTTTTTGTATTCTGGTTGAAGGTTAATCGTGGGGATGTTGTCAAGAAACGCTTGCAACGCTCATGTAAACCACCACCTAAGTTTCTTCTTGATAAACGAGATTATAACAAAAGATGACCCCATTTTAACCCCTTACAGCCCCTGCTCCGCAAAGTTGCAGGTGATGGCGGCTATGAAACGTTTCTTCTAGTTATGTCCCCTCGCGGGGAAAAGGGCTAATCAAA
>CAYVDR010000018.1:0-13199 GCA_964450625.1 uncultured Senegalimassilia sp. | reverse complement strand
AATTACAGGAGGCAAAAAATGAAAGGCAGCAAAAACAGTGCTAAGCTTGCAAAAACCCCAGCTAATGGCGAAAAAGGCTTGCAGGTTTTGGGGAACCGCGAAGTTGGCACACCCACATCTTATGACCCAAACATTTTGGAGTGCTTTGAAAACAAGCACCAGGGCAATGACTACTTCGTTAAATTCAACTGCCCAGAATTTACTAGTTTGTGTCCAATTACAGGCCAGCCCGATTTCGCAACAATCTACATTTCATATGTGCCAAGCGTGCGCATGGTTGAAAGCAAAAGCTTAAAGCTTTACCTGTTCAGTTTCAGAAACACGGGCGGCTTTCACGAGGATGTTGTAAACATTATTATGAAGGATTTAATCTCGCTTATGCAGCCAAAATACATTGAAGTTTGGGGCAAGTTTATGCCGCGTGGTGGCATTTCCATCGACCCTTACTGCAACTATGGCGCAAAAGGCACACGCTGGGAAAAGGTTGCTAGGCGCCGCCTTGAAAAGCACGACATGTACCCAGAAACCGTTGACAACCGTTAGAAGGAAAATTTAATGACTGAGCACCTAACACAGCGCGATGTTGCAGGCATTGCAAACTACGCAAGAATTGGTCTTACGCCAGAAGAGCTTGAAAGTATGACCGCCGACTTGAACAGCATCATTGACACATTGCAGCCAATTCGCGAGTTTAATTTGGAAGGGGTTGAACCTACGTTTCACCCAATTGGCAGCTTGTCTAACGTTATGCGCGAGGATGCGCCCGCAACGTCGTTTACGCAAGAAGAAGCACTTTCAAATGCCCCGAAACAGCAAGGCGGAAGCTTTTTAATTCCTTCCATTTTAGGTGAAAGTGAAGGTGCTTAAAAACATGACTGAACTCTCTAACACAAATGCAACTTTAAGTGAAAACGAATTTGCTAATTTAAGTGTTGCAGAAATTCGTGCGGGGCTTGCTAAAAAAAAGTTTAGTGCAACCGAGCTTACTAAGGCTTATATTGCGCAAGTTGAAAAAGCAGACAACAGCGTTAAGGCTTACCTTGAAGTAACAAAAAGCCCTGCACTTGAGGCTGCTGCAGACGTGGATGGCAAAATTGCAGCTGGTGAATTTGAAAGCTTGGGTGCGCTTGCTGGCGTGCCATGTGCTTACAAAGACAACATGAACATGCAGGGCACTCACACAACATGCGCCTCGCACATGCTTGAAAATTATGTGTCGCCATACACTGCAACATGCGTGCAAAAAACGCTTGATGCTCACGCAATCCCTTTGGGCAAAACAAACATGGACGAGTTTGCATTTGGCTCATCCACTGAAACGTCAGCCTTTGGCAACACTAACAACCCATGGAATTGCGAATGCGTGCCAGGTGGCAGCAGCGGTGGCAGTGCAGCGGCAGTTGCTGGTGGCATGGCGTGCGTGGCGCTAGGCTCTGACACTGGTGGCTCCATTCGCCAGCCCGCAAGCTTTTGCGGCGTTGTTGGCGTGAAGCCCACGTATGGCACAGTAAGCCGCTATGGCGTTGTTGCATTTGGCAGCTCGCTTGACCAAGTGGGGCCATTTGCCAGAAGCGTTGCCGATGCAGCTTATGTTATGGATGCCATTTGCGGGCGCGATGCGCTGGACTGCACATCACAAAGCGTTGCCCCTAAATTTGTTGATGCAACAGCGCAAAGCATTTCAGGCATGCGTATTGGTATTGTGCCAGCGTTTATGCAGGCAAAAGGCTTGTCAGACGAAGTTTCAAGCCGCATTAGTGAAGTTGCAAAAAAACTTGAGGGTGCAGGGGCTAGCCTTGTTGAAGTTGACCTGCCTCACGTTGATGCTGCCATCAGCGCTTACTACGTGCTTGGCCCTTGCGAGGCGTTTTCAAACCTTGCACGCTTCGATTCTGTGCGATATGGCTTTTGCGACGCAGGTCACAAGGATTTAGGTAGCCAATATGAAGCAAGCCGCTCGGCAGGCTTTGGTGCTGAGGTGCGCCGCCGCATTATGCTTGGCAGCTATTTGCTTTCTGCTGGTGTTTACGAAAAGTACTATTACCCAGCGCAGCAAGTGCGCACACTAATCACGCAAGATTACGCAAAAGCATTTGAAAATTGCGATGCAATTTTGGCACCAACATCACCAACAACTGCGTTTAAACATGGTGAAGTTGCCGACCCTGTAACAATGTACTTGTCAGACGTGTTCACAATTTCAATCAACATTGCTGGTAACGGTGGCATGTCGGTGCCAGTGGGGGTAAGCGAAACAAGTGGCATGCCAATTGGCGCACAACTAATTTCGCCACAGTTCAAAGACGAAAACATGTTCCGTGCAGCTGCTGCGGTTGAAAACATCTATGGCAGCCTTGGGGTGGCGCCCGCTTTTGGTGGCAGAAAGGCAGGTGCATAATGCGCAAATTGCAAGATGTATTAAAAGACTGGGAAGCGGTTATTGGCCTTGAAGTTCATGCGGAGCTAACAACGCTTGACACAAAAATGTTTTGCGGTTGCAAGCTTGAATTTGGGGCGGATCCTAATACCCACACATGCCCTGTTTGCTTAGGCTTACCAGGGGCTTTGCCTGTGCCTAATAAAGCAGCCATTGAAAGCATTGTGCTTGCTGGCCTTGCAACAAATTGCGAAATTGAAAAACATTCAATGTTCTACCGCAAAAATTACATGTACCCCGACATGGCCAAAAACTTCCAAACAACACAAGGGCCCATTGCTTTTTGCATGCGTGGGCACTTGGATTTGGCGGTGGACGGTCCTGCTGCTCGTGAGCGTGCAAGCATTAGCGGCCTCAAAGCGGGGGAGGCATGCGAAAACGTTACTGTAACAAGCACTGGCTACACGGCAGCTGTTGGCATTACTCGCATTCACATGGAAGAGGACGCTGGCAAAATGGTGCACATTGGCGGTGGCGAAGGGCGCATCGCAGGTGCCACGCACAGCCTTGTTGACTACAACCGTGCTGGCACACCGCTTATCGAACTTGTTACCGAGCCTGATTTGCGCACCCCTGAAGAGGCGCGTTTGTTCATGCAAAAGCTTCGCCAAATTTATTTAGCGCTTGGCATTTCCGATTGCTCCATGGAGCAAGGCAGTCTGCGCTGCGACGGCAACGTAAGTTTGCGTAGGCGTGGCAGTGACGGGCTTGGGGTTAAAACCGAGCTTAAAAACATGAACTCGTTTAAAAACTTACACGACGGCCTGGCTTATGAAATTTGCCGCCAAGCTGAAGTGTTGGAAGAAGGCGGTCAAATTTACCAGGAAACACGCCACTGGGACCCGTCTGCCAAGCACACCATTGTTATGCGTGTGAAAGAAACAGCCGACGACTACCGCCTATTCCCCGAGCCTGACTTGGCGCCTTACGATTTATCTGATGAATTCATTGAGCGTGTGCGTGCAAAGCTGCCTGAACTTCCCGATGAGAAAGCAGCACGCTTCGAGAGCGACTGTGGTCTTAGTGCCTACGACGCCCGCACGCTTGTGGAGCATCGTGAAACATCCAACTTCTTTGAAAGTTGCATAAATGAGGCTGGCAGCAATGCTAAAAAATTAGCCAAGCCAATTGCTAACTTAATCATAAACAACGTTTCTGCATGGCTTAACGAATCGCCCGAGCACAAGCTTGATGCTTGTCCCTTAACGCCTGCACGTGCGGTTGGGCTTGTGAAACTTATTGCTGCCGATACAATTTCATCGAAGCAAGCTAAAGAGGTTTTCAGCGCCATAATCGAGCTTGACAAAAACCCAGAGGAAATTGTTGAAGAGCGTGGCATGAAACAAGTCTCTGATACGGGCGCGCTTGAAGAAATTGTAAGCAAAGTAATTGAGGCTCACCCCGCTGAAGTGCAGCGCTTTAAAGATGGCAACACAAAGCTGGTTGGCTTTTTTGTTGGCCAGTGCATGAAAGAAACACGGGGGCAAGGCAACCCTAAAGTGCTAAATCAACTTATTAGCAAAAAGCTAAACGAATAGGCCTATAAGCAAAGGAGCGTAAAAATGGCTGAAACAGAAATTGAAAACAAGCTAAAACTGTGGGTTGAAAACGTAACAGACGCTGAACTTTCAAAGCAGCTTCAAGAAATGCAGAAAGATTATGCAGCTGGTAACAAAGATGCTGTTAACGATGCATTTTTTCAAGACTTGCATTTTGGCACTGCTGGGCTGCGTGGCATCATTGGTGCTGGTACAAACCGCATGAACATTCACACCGTCGGGCGTGCAACACAGGGGTATGCCAATTATTTGAATGCCAATTTTGAACACCCAAGCGTTGTAATTGCACGCGACCCAAGGCACAACGGCGAGCTTTTCTGCGAAGTTGCAGCAAGCATTCTAGCAGCTAATGGTGTTAAAGTTCATTACTATGACGAAATTGCTGCCGTGCCTTTGCTTTCGTTTACAGTGCGCAAACTTGGCGCAACAGGCGGTATTTGCATGACAGCAAGTCACAACCCCGCTGAATACAACGGCTATAAAGTTTATGGCAGCGATGGTTGCCAAATAGCATCTGAAACAGCCGCTGCAATTTCTGAGGCGATTGAGCAAGTTGACACATTCACAGGCGTTAAAACAATGCCTTTTGATGACACAAGGAATAATGACCAATTTTCATACATTAAAAGTGATGTCCCAGAAGCTTATGTAGACGCAGTGCTTGAACAGGGGCTAAAGCTTCACCCGAACCGCCCATATGGCGACCATTTTGAACACCCCGACCAATTTAGGCAGTCGCTAAAAGTGGTTTATGCCCCACTTTATGGCGCAGGCTGCAAGCCTGTTGAGAGGATTTTCAGTAAGGCAGGCTTCTACTACCTCTACATTCCAGCTGGTCATGACTACCCAGATGGCGATTTCCCCGATTGCAAGTCTCCTAACCCTGAAAACATAGATGTTTACGAATACCCAGCTTGGCTTGGAAATGACGTTGGCGCAAACATTGTTCTTGCAACCGACCCAGACGCCGACCGAGTGGGTGTTATGTGCAGGCGTTACAGGGAGGATTTCAAGCTTTTAACAGGCAACGAAGTTGGCATTTTGCTTCTTGACTACATTTGCCGCTGCCGCAAAAACAACGGCGAAAACCTAAGCGAAAAAGTGGCAGTTACAACAATAGTTTCATCTGCCATGACCGATTGCTTGGCACAAGAATACGGCTTTGAACTGCGCCGTTGCCTTACTGGTTTCAAATACATTGGCAACATTATTTCTGAACTTGCCAAATCTGGCGAAGAGGAGCGTTTCATTTTTGGTTTTGAAGAAAGTTGTGGCTACCTCTCTGGCGCTCACGTGCGCGACAAAGATGCACCGAACGCATGCCTTTTAATTGCTGAGATGGCTCAAGCTTACCTTGACCAGCATAAATCGCTGCTTGATGTTTTAGACGAGCTGTACAACAAATACGGTTGGTATTTCAACCGCACAGTTTCCGTTTCATTCCCAGGGGCTCAAGGCGCTGAGACAATGAAAGCAATAATGGATAGCTTGCACAAAAACCCACCGAGTGAAGTTGCAGGTTTTGCAGTTGAAGAGGTGCTTGATTACTCCAGTGGCATAAACGGGCTTCCGCCTGCCGATGTGCTTGAGTTGCGTTTGGCAAACAACAACAAGTTAATTGTGCGTCCAAGTGGCACGGAGCCAAAAATTAAGCTGTATGTGTTTGCGTGCGGCAAAAGCGAAAGCGAAGCAAATGACTTGCTGGACACACTTGAAGCAGCTGGTCGTGAGCTTTTAAATGCTTAAGTGACAACACAAATAAATTTTAGTCTCTGGAATGTATAAACTTAAAGAAAGCAGGTTTTTGAAAAGATGTCATTAGCACCTTCCAACAAAAACAAGAAACCAGACATGCTAACCACCATGCAACTGGGCAGCGTGTTGCCTAAAACTGCTGAAGTGAAAGATGGGCATTTGTACATTGGTGGCGTTGATACTGTTCAGCTTGCGCAGCAATACGGCACAGCGCTTTATGTCATGGACGAGGCAGATGTCAGAGCCCGCATGCAAAGCTACTTGCAGGCATTTCGCAGCCGCTATGAAAATTCTGACATTATTTATGCAAGCAAAGCGTTTTTGAACAAGGAAATGGCTCGCATTGCAAATGCTGAGGGCATGTGCTTGGATGTCTCGGGCGGCGGTGAGCTTTGGTGTGCTAAGCAAGCAGGGTTTCCAATGCAAAAGGTGTTTGTGCACGGTAACAACAAAACCCCGCAGGAGTTGCGTGAGGCAATTGCTGCAGGCGTTGGGCGCATTGTTGTGGA
Organism: uncultured Senegalimassilia sp.; assembly: GCA_964450625.1. Lineage (GTDB taxonomy): Bacteria > Actinomycetota > Coriobacteriia > Coriobacteriales > Eggerthellaceae > Senegalimassilia. The sequence continues at coordinate 6,939 of CAYVDR010000018.1, read as the reverse complement.
CACCCGCCTTGAACTTGCACGAGTGAGCGAAATCGCCGCTGAGCTTGGCGTTGAGCAGCCCATTTACATGCGCATAACCCCTGGCGTTGAGGCCGACACGCACGAATACATTCGCACGGGTTGTGAGGACAGCAAGTTTGGCTTCACCATGCTTGACGACTTTGCTTTCAAATGCGTGAAGGATGCGCTTGATGCGCCTAACGTGCGCCTGGTGGGGCTTCACTGCCACATTGGTTCGCAAATTTTTGCGCTTCATTCCTTTGCAGAGGCTGTGCGAGTTATGGTTGAGTTTATGGCTCGCATAAAGGCTGAATACGGCATAGAAATTGAAGAACTTGACTTAGGTGGCGGCTTGGGCATTGCATACACCGCATGCGACAAGCCCTCATCAATTGATGAATTTGCTGAGTGCACTGTTAATGCTTTGACGGAATGTTGCGAAGAATTTGACGTTAAATTGCCACGTTTAAGCGTGGAGCCTGGCAGAAGCCTTGTTGCAAATGCTGGCGTTACTTTATACACAGTGGGCGTTATAAAAACGCTGCCAAACATTCGCAAGTACGTTGCGGTTGATGGCGGCATGTCCGACAACATTCGCACAGCGCTTTACCACGCCGAATACGAGCCCACAATTGCAAACAAGGCGGACAAACCACGCAACGAAATTGCTACAATTTGTGGTAAGCACTGCGAAAGCGGTGACGCCGTTGTTGTTGATATGCCACTTCAAACGCCAGAAATTGGCGATACTGTGGCGGTGTTTGGCACTGGTGCCTATTGCTACAGCATGGCAAGCAACTACAATGGGCAAGTGCGTCCTGCCATTGTGTTTGTGCTGGGCGGCAAGGCTAAACTAACCACAAAACGTGAAACGTACGAAAATTTGTACTCGCGCGACATATAATTCCCACATAGTTTTTTGTTAGAAGGAAACACTCACATGGCTTTGAAACTTGGTTTAATTGGCACTGGCACTGTTGGTTGCGGTTGCATTGAAATTTTGCAAAAGCATAAGGCACACTTTAAGCAGCACTTTGGCGTTGACATTGAGCTTGCGCGCGTTTGCTCCAGAAGCTGTGCGCAAGCAGAAAAGTATGGCTTGGGTGAGCTTTTTACACCCAGGTGGCAAGATGTTGTTACGGACAGCAGCGTTGACATAGTAATTGAGCTTATTGGCGGCACAACAGACGCCCTTCAAATTATCCTTGAAGCGCTTAAAAACGGTAAAGATGTTGTAACGGCAAACAAAGCTGTAATGGCAACTTACGGCAAAAAAGTGCTGGATGCAGCACATGAAGCTGGTCGTGAAGTGTTGTTTGAGGCCAGTGTTGGTGGCGGCATTTCAATTATTCAACCTATGAAGCACTCGCTTATAAGCAATGAAATTTCAAGCGTTATGGGCATTGTGAACGGCACCACAAACTACATGCTAACCCGCATGGTTGAAGATGGGCTGTCATACGAAGCAGCGCTTAAAGAGGCGCAAGAACGTGGTTTTGCAGAAGCCGACCCAACAGCAGATGTTGACGGCTTTGACTCTGCAGCCAAAATTGCAATTTTGGCATCCATTGCATTTAACAGTCGCGTTACAATTAACGACGTTCACACCGAAGGCATTCGCAACGTCACCCCGCTCGATTTAGAAAGTGCCGCTGACATGGGCTATGTCATTAAGCTTTTGGCTCTTGCGCACCGCACGCCAAATGGCATTGACGTTCGTGTGCACCCAACAATGCTTCCAAAAACTCACCAGCTTGCAACTGTGAATGGTGTTTACAATGCAATTTATGTTGTAGGCGATTTTGTGGGCGAAACAATGTTTTTCGGTGAAGGCGCAGGGTCTGGTCCTGCTGCAAGTGCTGTTATGGGCGATGTTGTTGAGCTTGCACGCAGCCGCAAAAATGGCGTTAGTGCCTACGTTGGTTGCACTTGCACAGACGACATCCCAATTTTGCCAATGGACAAGCTTCAAACAAAGTACTATATTCGCTTTACCGTGGCAGACAAACCAGGTGTGCTTGCTGCAATGGCAGGTGTGTTTGCAAAATACGGCGTTAGCGTTAAAAGTGTTGTGCAGCGTGGCGGGTCTAAAAATGAAAGCGTGAACTTAAGCTATGTTACGCACACTGCCTGCGAAGCAAGCGTTAAAAGCGTGCTTGAGGAAATTTCAAAGCTTGATGGTGTGCTAAAGGCTGCCCCTAGTATCATTAGGGTTGAGGGGTAAAAAGTTAGTATTTTTGGTTAAACACCCGGTCACTCTAAAAATTATTTTCACCATTCGTTAAAAACCTTGCAAGAAATTTGCAAGGTTTTTGCAAGTTATGTGCAAACTTGGGTGCATAAAATGTTTTTTATCGAACACCTTGACTTGCAAACAAACGTTCGCATATAATTTTGCTAGTCAAGCTAAAGTAATGTAGTTAAGGAAGGCAACAATGGCAAAAGATAAAGAGTCCTTATTAAAAGTTACAACCGACCAAATTGAATCTAAGTTTGGTAAAGGCTCAATAATGAAATATGGTCAGGGTGGCAAAGACTTAAGCGTGGGCGTTATACCAACTGGCGCGCTGTCGCTTGATGCTGCCCTTGGCATTGGCGGCGTCCCTCGCGGGCGCATAATTGAAATTTTTGGGCCTGAATCAAGCGGTAAAACAACGCTTGCTTTGCAAATTATTGCGCAAGCGCAAGCACTTGGTGGTGTTGTTGCTTTTATAGATGCTGAACATGCGCTTGACCCAATTTATGCAGCAAGGCTTGGTGTCGATGTCGACGAAGTGCTAATTTCGCAGCCCGATTATGGCGAACAAGCGCTTGAAATTTGTGACATGCTTGTGCGCTCTGGTGCTATCGATTGCGTTGTTGTCGATTCTGTTGCAGCACTTGTGCCGCGTGCAGAAATTGAAGGCGAAATTGGCGATACTACTGTTGGGCTTCAAGCACGCCTGATGTCGCAAGCGCTGCGTAAACTTGCGGGCTCACTTGCAAAATCTAACACTACATGCATTTTCATTAACCAGCTGCGTGAAAAAATTGGCGTGATGTTTGGCAACCCTGAAACTACAACAGGTGGGCGCGCATTAAAATTCTTTGCTAGTGTGCGTCTTGACATTCGCCGCACTGAATCGCTGAAGCAAAACGGTGAAGTTGTGGGCAACCGCGTGCGCGTAAAAGTTGTAAAGAATAAAGTGGCTCCACCGTTTAGGCAGGCAGAATTTGACATCATGTATGGCGAGGGCGTTTCACGTGAAGGTTGCATTCTTGACATGGCGGTTGATGCTGCAGTGGCTAAGAAAAGTGGCTCATGGTACACATATGGCGAGGAGCGCCTAGGGCAGGGGCGTGAAGCAGCAAAACGCACGCTGCGTGAAAACCCCAATTTGCGCGACGAAATTGAAGTTAAAGTGCGCGAGCATTTTGAAATTCCAGTAATAACGAGTGAAGATGAAAATTTTGATGCAGTAACCCCAGTTGCTAAGCCAAAGGGCAAAAGGTAAAAGGTAAGCAGCATAAAGGTTGCGCAATGTCAAATGCGGTGTCTAAAAGCGAAGTGCTTGAAGCGCTTCGCCAAAGCATTAACGAAATTGAATTAGCAGGGCAAAGCCGCAAAAGTCAAGCTCATGCAAGCGGGGTTGCCAGAACAAAAAGGGCTAGCAGTGCTAATGCCAAAAACGTTGCCGGCAACGAAGCTTTTAAGAAAATCCAACGGCTCTTAAATTGCCGAGAGCATTCAACGCACTCGCTGCATAAGCGCCTTGTACGCGGTGGCTTTAGTGAGTCTGTTGCAAATGCTGCTATTAGTCGTGCTTGCGAATGCGGGCTTGTAAGCGATGCTCGCTTCGCTGAAACACTTGTTAGCTCTAGGCGCTCGCAGGGCTTTGGCATTGGGGCAATAGAACGCGAATTGTGCGACAATAACATAAGCCCACAAAGTTGTCCTGCATTTTGCGAGTTTGCGGAATGCAGCAACAGCACAACGGAAACTCAAAGGGCGCTTGAGTTTTTGCACAAGCGCCCCACACGTTCTAAGAACCCAAGGCAAGCGGCTTACCGTAAACTGGTGCAACGGGGCTATAGCACGCATGTTGCATCAGCTGCTGCAAAGGCTTGGGCACAGGCTAGTAAAAGTTAAACCCGTACAAACCTTATGGCAAAATGCGCATCCGATGAGCCTGGGCTGAGTGTGGTTGGAATGACCTTTTGACCATTTGTTGGCAAAATTACAAATTGGTCTCCAATTTCGCTATGCAAAAACTTTTGCACCACTTCCACATTTTCTTGAAGTGTTACAGTGCATGTTGAATAAACAAGAATTCCCCCAGAACTTACGTGTTCAGCAGCACTAAGCAACATTTTAAGCTGCAAGTCAGCTGCGCGCGCAATGTCGTTAGGCGTTATGCGCCAGCGAATTTCAGGGTGCCTGCGCAGCGTGCCAAGCCCTGTGCAAGGTGCATCAACAAACACAAAATCGTACACCCAGTTGTGCAAAGCATCGCCTAAATTGCAAGCATCCGCTGTGATAGCGTTTAGTATGTAAGTGCCATACGCTTTTGTGCGCTTTTCTAAAAGTTCAATTTTGTATTCATGGTTGTCAACTGCAACGTAATTTACAATTTGAGTGCCATATTTATGCATTGCGCCGCTTTGAAGCAGTATGGTTTTTGTTGCCCTGCCTGCACCAATCTCTAAAATGCTTTTAGGCTTTCTGTCGGGCAGAGTGCTTGAAACTATGTATTGCGCAGCAGCGTCGCATACCAAAATTTTACCCTCGTCAAAAAGCTTTGATATGCTTTTATGCAACAAGGCTTGGCTTGATGAGAGCCTAAAGCAACCTTCAATGTTGCCTTTTGGTTGTTTTACAGGGTTAAGTTTTTCACCAGCAGCGCTAAAAGTTTTTATTACTTCATCACACGTGGTTTTGCAGGTGTTAACACCAATATATACAGGTGCTTGCTCGTTCGATGCTTTCATAAACTGCTCAGCAACGCCTCTGTCGTCGTAGATATTTACAAGCTCTTGTGCTAACCACGTTGGGAATGCATATTGGCGCGCGAATGCGTTTATGTCTTCACTAGGGTTGCCAAATGGAAACTTTGGCGCAAGCCGCACAATTTTATGCAGAACCGCATTTGCAACGCCGCAGGCAGCAGGCGCAAATGAGCGCACAAGTTCAACGCCTTGGTCAACTGCTGCATGAGGCTCTTTTTTTAGGAAAACAATTTCGTAGGTGGACACTTGCAGTGCATCACGAGTGTCTGCAAAAATGTCCTTTTCACTGTTTAGCGCCATGTTTATTATTTCATCAAGCGTGCCACGTGCGCTAACACAACCCAGCGCTAAAAGCGTTGCAAATGCGCGTTCTTGTTTAGGCATTTGCGACTTGTCTATAACAGTTGCAATGACATCCTGCGCAAATGCGTTGCGCGTGCGCACTTGACGCACCACTTCCAATGCCGCAAGACGGGCAGGCGTAGCATGCGTTTTACATGACTTTTTGTGTGTGCTGTTATTACTTTTTGTCAATGCTGCTCCAAGTTGTACCGCCAGCTTTTATGCCTTGCACGCCTGCAGCAAATGCTTTAGCATCCATTTCTTTCTTGCCTGCAGGCTTTAGCTTCAAAAGTTCCACGGTACCATCGCACGTGCCAAGAAGTAAGCGTTTTTGCACAAAAGCAACTTTGCCACTTTCTACATTAAATTCGCTTTCCACAGCATTTGCTTTTAGCACCACAACTTCTTTGCCAGCAATAATGGCATGCGAAGGGTGAGCTGTACCAGATGCTTGAATTTTGCGACAAATTGTTTGGGCACTTTCAGTGGGTGTGATGTCAAGTTCGCCACGTTCAATTTTGTTGGCATACGTTGCTTTTGAATTGTCTTGCGCAAGCCATATGTTTTTTTGCCCAGCTTCAAGCTGTGCAAGTGCTAGCAAAAGCCCATGTGCGCCTAAATCGGCAAGCTGGTCGCTGAGTACTGTGGCATTTTGCCCCGCAACATCAATTGCGCGGCTTATGCAAAAGTCCCCCGTGTCAAGACCTTCTTCCATTCGCATAATGCAAATGCCAACTTGCGCATCACCTGCCAAAATTGCACGCTCTATTGGCGCCGCGCCACGCCAGCGCGGAAGAAGCGATGCGTGAACGTTTAAGCAGCCATGTTTGGGCAGCTCAAGAACACTCTTAGGCAAAATTTTGCCATAGGCTGCAACGCAAATTGCATCTGGATTTAGCTGTTTTAAAGTTTCTAGTTCATTTTCACAGGCCAGTGTTTTAGGCGTGTGAACTGGGATGTTTAAACTTTCAGCTGCCGCTTTAACCGGCGTTGGGCAAAGCTTTTTACCGCGCCCGCGCACTGCGTCTGCTTGAGTGTAAACCGCAACAACATCATGCACATTCGCCAATGCATTCAAAATTGTTTCAGCAAAAGTTGGTGTGCCCATAAAAACTATTCGCATTTCAAATTACTCCTGTGCGTTGCCTGTATCGCCAATGCGCGCACCATTGGCAAGCGCAATTTCGTAGTCCTCCAGTGCTTGCAAACGCGCTGCAGGCGTGCACACCTCAAACATTGTTTTGCCGTCTAAGTGTTCACATTCGTGCTGCAAGCAGCGGCCTAAAAGCCCATCGCCTTCAATTTCCCATTCCTGGCCATCAAAGTCAAAGTACCTGCAACGTGCATATTCTGGGCGAGTAATTGGAATAGAAATGCCAGGGATTGAAAGGCAGCCTTCTTTGTCTTCTTTAAGCTCGCCCGATGTTTCAACAATTTTTGGGTTAATTAAAACTATTGGGTTTTTCTTTTTTGTTTCATCTTGGTCGCAGTCTATAACAACAAGGCGTTTTGAAATGCCAACTTGTGGTGCTGCCAAGCCGCAACCTGAGAATTTGTACATTAGGCGCACCATTTGCTTTGACAAGCGTTTTAGCTGCTTGTCTGCAAGGT